>JAFGGA010000105.1 GCA_016930835.1 Deltaproteobacteria bacterium | reverse complement strand
TATCGACCATAGATTCATCCTATTAGAATAAAAATTTTTTTAATATATATAAAAAAATTTTTTGAATATGTCAAGAAAATTTTTTAAAGTTTTCTTATATTTTTGATAGTGCTTTAAGGGGTAAACGCCAAAAAAAGACGAAAAAACTTTTTTTTCAATAGGTTATGCAGCTAATAGCTGTAAGACCCCACTGTTGTCAATCCAATGTCCTAATGCGAATAGGACTTCGGATTGGGTCTTCGTAGGAGTCTCTAATCGTTTAATTGGCCTTATTGCTCCCTTGTTTAGAGTCAACACGGAGTGCAGGTGCTGCATATCATCCATAACATCTTCTGCTGTGCGATTTATTCCTGCCGAAGAAAGCCTAAGTTCCAATCTTCGTAAATAGGTCATGGCAACCACACAAGTAAACAAATGACAGCGAATCTTGCTATCGGTCCAATGCCTAACAGGGCGAGTGCCCACAATGTCCTCATTTTTACTGAGGCGGAATCGATCCTCCACTTGCCATCTGTCAAGACTGGCTTCAATGATTTCGCATGTCGTCCAGTCGGTGTTATCCGTAATAATGATGTTTTTACCAAACGTGGTCTGTTTTCGGCCGACCCTGTAAGGATCTTTACGAAAGTCGATCGACAGCCACTACATACTATATGCGATCGGTTTGTTATCGGAGAAAATGCCGGAAAAGGCATTGAGGATAGGAAAGAAATATCTCCAATTCATTAAAACAGCTAAGAATAGTTGTTAATCAACCCTATTGGCATGATAAATCATTTTCAAACATTGTTAATCATTCTATCTCATTGATATTTCACGGGTTCAAGTCCCGCCTTAAGCACTGGCTATCTTTATATTATCCATTCAAGCAGCAGCCTATTCTGAACTCTTCTCACTTTCAAGCTTTTGTCCAAAGGGTGTCTTTTATGATAATTGGACTATTAAGCCAAATTATTGGTGATGATTTGGCAATCATTGTCTGATCAACATAAACCCTTTTATTGAAAACATATTGTGTTATAATCGCATAGTCTGGAAAATCTAAAAAAACAGAACAATCTGGAAAGGATGTATTATGGATGTTATGAAATATTTCGGCTCAAAAGTTTGTATCCTTATATTTGTCTTTGCCGTTTTTTCGACCGATACAGAGGCCCAAGGATTGGAAGGAATTGCCTATACAGGTTGGGGGGTCCGGGCGGGGGTGAGCAGTGATCCGGATCAGGGCTATGCCGGTCTGCATTTCAACCTGGGTGAGTTTGCCAAGGATGTCCGTTTCAGACCCAGTCTTGAATTGGGTATGGGAGACGATCAAACCATTATCCAGATGATGGGTGAGGTGCATTATGTGTTCTCCAAGGTCCAGGTTTGGAAGCCGTATATCGGAGGTGGTCTGGGGCTCACCTACATTGACTATGATGATCATCATTATCGCAGGGATGATGATACCGAAATGACCTTTACCCCGATCGGAGGGATCGAGACGAGCATCAATGAAAAGACGAATCTATTCTTTGAGCTAAAGCTGGGCCTGGCCGGTGATCATCCGGATGTGAAATTCGGGGTGGGGATCAGCTGGAAATAAACAGGGAGCATCTAAAGATGTGATGACCTAAGATAGGTGACAGGAACATTAGAATGACGCAGCTCAACGCCGTCGGTAGGACCTTCTGGACGGCGTTATCCTGCGATACCTCGTTTTCTCCGGTTCACCCATCAAAAACACACCTATGACATAACCTTTCTCATCAAATACAAGACAATGATTCATATTGGACAGGATTCGCCCCAACCCCTCCTTAACGGGGACCTTGTTTATTTGAATAGAGATCTTTTCCTGTAAAACGGTCTCTTTCCCTTTTAACCAAGACTTAAACCAGATGCCTTCTTTCTTTCTGATTTCTTCGATTACGGCGATCAGGCGTACGTTCCGGATATGGGCCGATAAGGTCTTGTGTTTAAATTCCAATTCCATTTTTCGGCCGTTTGCGTTAATCATAGGGGGATTGGTGAATATGATAAAAATGAGGCCGAATGAGAAGAAAAAAAATATTAGCCGGCTGCGAACATCAAGATAGAACCTTTTTGGGGATTTATCAGGATAATCTTCCCGTATGGGTCGAGGGTTTCTCAAATCAGTGAGTCCTTTTATGACGCACACTTCACTCATGATCACCCTCCAATATGTATCATGGCCGTACACGTTCTTTTTCAAATAAAATGCGCTGAAGTTCGCGGTGTGTAAAGAATGGGTCATCATTCCTGAGATAGGGAAGCAGGATCTTTTTTCTCCTCAATAAATCTCTTTGGATGACCGCGGTAATCTCATCTTCTTTATATAATTGAGCATTAGCCTCATGCTTACCAAAAGGATTAAGGATCTCGCTACCGCCCCAAAAACGATAGGTTTTTGTCCGATTGGGTGCCTTTTTGGCCTTGTGGGCATCTTTATTTTGAGGAGGGGGTGCCTGAATCGTCCGCCTTTCTTCAAAGCTTTCTTCTCCGACCCGGTTGACGCATATGTTATAGATCCCGAAGATGCGCGAGTAAAAACTATTGATAATGGCCCAGCTCTCGATATTGCTGAATTCGTCACCCATGGAACCTTGGGAAGAATTGAATATAGTGATAAATAGGTCCGCCTTTTGGGTCACACCGAGGTAAGGGATGGAAGGGTGCCACAGGTCATTGCAGATAAAGACGGCAATAGAAAAGCCTTTTAAATG
Organism: Deltaproteobacteria bacterium; assembly: GCA_016930835.1. Taxonomy (GTDB): domain Bacteria; phylum Desulfobacterota; class DSM-4660; order Desulfatiglandales; family HGW-15; genus JAFGGA01. Next base: position 14,389 of record JAFGGA010000105.1, on the reverse strand, counting down.
GAACACCTGGACCTGTTTGCCGGAGGCAAAAATCTTGCGTTCTTCAAAAACCCCATAATTGGGCAGGTTGAGCTTTCGATAAGCGTAAAGGATATTACCATCGACCATTACCAATGCTGAATTATAGAAGTTCATGGACGGGGATTCCTCAATCAATCCCACCACGGCAGCCGTCCCCTTGGTGGCGGATGCCAATTTTTTGGCCAAAGGGGAATCCAGCCGAAGGGCGACCTCGTGATATTGTTCGCCCACAAAGTATCCGGTTAATGCTAATTCAGGAAATACAATGAGTTCGGCATCTTTTTCCTTGCCGTGGTGAATTTTTTCTATGACGTTTTCTAGATTGGCTTGAAGGTCTAGCAGGATCGGGCTTGTTTGATAGACGGCTATCTTCATGTCTGTTCACCACTGCTTCAATTCAAAAAGGCTTTTCCTGTATTCTTCACCGTATGATCATCGCGCATATAGTTGGCGGTGCTGCCGTTCCGCATGATCACATCAAACCCTTCGGGATCATAAGGATCTATTTGGAATGCCGGGCCCTGGTCCGGTCCGGTCTCCCTACATAGCTCGATATGCTTTTCCAGCTTAGAGATGGAAAAGGAGATAAGCTCCCTTAAAAACCCAAAGGCGTGGCGCATCTGATGAAACCCGTATTTTTTCATAAGGCTGAATCCGTTGATGGCGTCCTGCTCGGATCTTTTATCGGGCATATCCTGGCTGGTCGTGCAGGCCGTCTGGATAGACGGGATGCCCAGCCCAGCATTGATCTTCTCCATAAGCAGATTGGCGACATTATGGGAGATCAAGCCCAGGTCCACCGCATAATTTTTTTGAATATTAGCGATGGAGGGGAGTCCTGCATGGACAACCATGATGCCCGGCTTGACCAGTTGGGCGAAGGTGAGGCCGAAGAGTCCTTCGGCGTGCGTCAAGGTCAAGAGCCCGGACATGGAATATGGTCCGGAAAGCCCGGCCATGGGCATGCTGGAGACATAAATGGGTATCCCCTTGCGCACGCATGAAAGGAATGGATCAACCATGCTTTCAATCACATTCAACGGGCTGTTGATGATGGAAAATTGAACCGTGATATTTCCTCTTGTTTGGTGGATCTCAAGCGCGCGGGATATACCCGCATCCGTGACCGTTGCCACGTAGATGGGTTTACGGCAGTGGTCAATGATGGTATTCATGACCTTGACTTCCTGATTTTTGATAAGGACACCCCGCGCCATAAAAGAGATCTCATTTGCCGCATCGGCAATGGTTGCGATCCGCTTCAGGTGGTCAAATGAAGGTTCCACGAGTTCGCCGGAGATGTCATCATACACAAAGGGGGCGGTTCCCCCTATGCCGAAGGCATTTTCAGGTATCCAGTATTGCTTTCTTTTAGGGGCTGTTGTGATGGCCTGATCCACTAAAGCAGAGAGCACATGGATGTGTCCCGTGTTCTCGTCAAAGGCGGCAAGGCCTGTATCCTCAAAGATCCTTCTCACCTCCCGTGAACCGCATTTGACGCCCACTTCTTCGAGCACGCGGAGGGCGTCTTGGTGAACGCGGTCCAGATAGGCTTTTTCCACCAAACCGGGGCTGCCCGTGTTCTCACTTCCATTCGGTACGTCTTCTTGCCGTGGTAATCGTGGTGATTGCATCATAAGGCCTCGATCAGCTCCATGGAAATGGGCTCTTTGACTCAGGCAGCAATTCCCCGTTTTCATAACGGTCAAAACGAAAGGGCTTCAGCAGGGCCTGTCTTTCTCCCATGATCTCCTTTGCCACCAGTTTGCCCACACCGATCATCTTATAACCGTGACTGGAATCGGCGATGAAATAACAATTTTCTCGAAACACGTCAAAGACAGGGAAGTTGTCAGGGGAAAAGGCCCCCAGCCCTCCGGAGGGTTGTTTGCTGTAACGATCATATTGGTCTTCATATCTTTTCTGGCAATGGGCCAAGGCCGATGTCCAGGTATGCGCGAACTCAGGGCCCACGATGAAGTCGGGTGAATCAATGCCGTATGGGTCCACCGCCACTTCTTGCGTTTCAACCCTGTTTGGCATGCATCCACCTTGAATGCCACCGAAATGGAAATCCGGTTTGTAATAGATCCCCCACATATCATCCGTGATCAATGTTTGATCTTCGCTGGAGTAGAGCGGGGCATCGGTATCCACGTGGATGACGGGCGGCATTTTCCCTTGATTATCCAGACCATAGGATGGATCCACCCCGAGGGTTCCTTCCTGAAGTGACCAATACGTCCACATCTTCATGTTGGGATGGATGTTGTCATCCGGGTCCTTGACATCAATGGCATCCGGGAGTCCCAGCATCTTCCAGAAATGGTTGGCCCAAGGTCCCGCCCCGATGATGGTATAATCGCATTGGATGCGTCCCTTTGTGGTTTCCACGGCGCTGATGCAACCATTCTGAACCAACTCTTTGACCTCCACACCGGTCAAGATCCGAACGCCTTCCGCCTCGGCCTTGTCCGCAAGCCGGTAAAGGGCCTTGGTGTTATGTGCATATCCGCCCTTTTTCTCGTGCAGGATAGATGTAATGTTCCGAGCCCGCCAATCTTCAAATATATTCCCCCGCATGTATCGAAGACAGTCTTTTTCACCCTCAATAAATTCGGACCCATAGGCAATATCTTTTTGGCGTTCATAGATTGCATGCACGTCCTCATGCATGGACTCCGGTGATATCTGCATGTAACCCACCGGGAGGTATCCGTATCCATCGGCGTCCTCTTCCCATATATTCACGCTATGGGAAATGAGTTCCTGCATGGCCGGCTGATAATAATTATTGCGAATGACGCCGCAGGCAATGCCGGATGCTCCGGCCCCGATGGCCGTTTTATCGATCACCAGGATATCGCTTCCTGATCCGCGTTTTTTGGTCCTCAATTCCCGGGCAAGGTGGTATGCCGTGCTGAGGCCGTGCATACCGGCTCCGATAATGATGTATTTGCAATAGTCTGGTAAAGCCATTTTTGTTCCTCCAAGTAATGATTTTCTAAATGTAAAAGCAAACCGCTATTCGGTTTTGTTTGACTCTGGAAAACCCAGTCCCCATGGGTCGGATCTAAATTTCGGGTATGCCGTTATACCCAGGAAACTCCGGTTTGGCCCATTTTTTCGAGGCCATATCAATCAGCAACAAGGTTAATCTCCCAGACCGTCAGGCCGCCTTACTTTGCGATTCTTCCTCGGGCTCATCCTCATGATGGTGTTTAAGATCTCCATCCACCGTGCCCCGGACCTTTTCTCTTTCTTCCGCGAAGTCAAAACCCGTCCAAATCCCGATGGAACCGAGGATGGAATCCTGGGGATGAAATCTGCGGAAGATCTTAAAATAATAAGCCGCCTCCCTGCTGTTGATCGTGGCCCGGGGATTTTCGGCCTTAATGCGTTCAAATTCATCTTCACTCATTTCTTGATGGGCGATTCTTTCTCCCAGGCTTTCACAACCGGCGCCCTGGGTGTATTGTACTTTATATCGCCAAAGGATCTCTTCCGGCAGATAATGGGTATTCGTGAAGGCATGTCGTAAGATCCATTTTTCTATTTTGTTGCCTTGATGCTCCCTGATTTTCAATTCAGGCGGGATTTTCATGGACAGGTCGACCATTTCAACATCCAAAAACGGAACCCTCAGCTCCAGGCTGAAGAGCATGCCCATCCTGTCCGCCCTCTGCAGGTTAATGTTGTGAAGGTTCCCGATACAGCGCCTTGCCTCCATGTTGAGTTGGTCAAATGGAAAGTGCTTCATGTAGTGATACCCGGTGAACAATTCGTCCGCGCCTTCACCGGTGAGTACGACGGTTACATATTCTGCAGCCAACTTACATGTGAAATAGCAAGGAATAGCGCACCGGACCAATGAAGGGTCATAACTCTCCAGCTTATTGATCACGATGGGCAGGGCCTCATAGTATTCATCCTCCGTGAAAAGCAGTTCATGGTGTGTGGAACCGATATGTTCGGCTGCTATACGCGCGGCCTTTACGTCATCGCTTACATCTCCCATATCGTCTTCCATGCCCACTACAAAGGTATGCAGATGCGGGATTTCCTCAGCGGCGATGGCCGCAACCAGGCTGCTGTCCAGGCCGCCACTGCAAAAGGAACCGACGGGGACTTCGGGATCGGACAGGAGTCTTTTTTTGACCGCCCGGATAAATGTCTCGCGGATCAACCGGCCGGTCTCTTCGATACCCGTTAGAATGTGGTCTTCAATATCAGGGATCCGGTAGTATTTCACAAAACCATCCTCTGGCGTAAAATAATGTCCGGCCGGAAATTCGTGTACCTCATCCACACCTGCACGGCTCATGGCACCCAATTCGGAAGAGAAATATAGGTTCTCATTCCGGTAACCGTAATAAAGGGGTTTAATTCCAATGGGGTCCCTTGCCATCATAAAGCCATCTTTGTCAAAGATCGCAAAGGCGAACATCCCGTCCAGATCCTTAACACAGGCTGGACCTTTTTCCTGATAGAGGTTGAGGATCGCCTCTGTGTCCGAACGGGTCTTAAATGTATATTTTGGACGAAGCCTATTTTTGAGTTTTTTAAAATTATAGATCTCTCCATTGCAGACAATTCCCTTATCTCCGTCATTGACCAGGATCGGTTGATGCCCGCCCGCCACATCTACGATCGATAATCGCGTGTGTCCGAATACACTGTTTCCATTAACGTGCAGGCCCCGATCATCGGGACCTCGATGTGGAAGGGCATCGAGCATTCGATTGACTGTCTCTACATCCTTTGTTCCTATACATCCTGCAATCCCGCACATAACGTCTCCTCTAAGTATGAAAAATTTTTCCCAGATTCGCGGTGGTCAAAGAATCCTCCATGTACATCCCCAGGCCGATATTTTGCAGGGATTCCATGCCCCGTTCATCATAGACCGGGTCTTCCACTTCCGGCGCATCATCCGGTGATACATCTTCCGCGATGCTTATGGACTTTTCCAATTTTGCAAAAGAGAAATCTATCAAATAACGTAAAAAAGCAAAGGGATGCCGGATCATATGGAAACCGTATTTCATGCATAAGGCCTGACCTATTCGCGCATCTTCATAGGCCCGCTCCGTGAGATGCTCTTCGTGGGTGGTCCCGGCACTCTGAAATGAAGGGAGATCCAGCATCAGATTGAGATGCGTCATCAGAATATTTAAGAAATGATGGCTGATCAGGCCGTAATTGGGATTGTATTCTATTCGCGGGTCAGCAATGGTCGGGTATCCAGCGTGGACACATGTAACGCCGGGATTGAGTAGTTGGGCGGCGCAAATGCCAAAGAGAACTTCCGCGTGGGTCATGGACAAAACGCCGTTATAACAATACGGTGCGCTGATGCCGGCCATGGGCATGGCGGAGATAAAGACCGGTAGCCCCGCTCTGACCACTTTTACAAAATATTGTGAAAAATTTTCATTCACCTCCAAGGGCGGCCGTGTAAGGCAAAAAACGATCATGATATTTTTCCGTTTTTTATGAATTTCAACGGCCCGCGCGAGCGCCTCATCAGATGTGACGGCGAAGTAAAGGGGCTTGGCGCAATGTTCATCCATAATATTCATTTGCTGAATCTCATCCTTTAGCTTTATCCCCCTTCCCATGCCGGCAACCATGCATCGGGAATCAGCTATTTTTGCGATATGTACAACATGTTCCGGGGTAGGGGTTAGGCCGCCTCTACCGGCTACATCGTCATACACATAGGGGGCGGTACCACCGATAAAGAAACTGTTGAGAGGAACGAAGAAATCATCCAGCCCGGGGGTCTTTTCAAGACAGTTTTCAACCAGACTCCCTGTCAGGTAGATCCGGTTGTCATACACAATCGCTTCTCCGCTTGATTCAAATTGTTGAAAGGCCGCCTGAATATCCGGTTGCTTGCAGCCTACTCCAAGGTTTTCAAGTATCCACATGCTATCCTGGTGGGTTCGAAAGAGCATATCCACTGTTCTTTCACCCAAGGCGGATTTTGCCATATCTATTTGTTTTTGATTCACGTGTATCTCCTTGTGAACGATTACCCTTCTCGGTATTTCATTGTAATCGTGTTTGTTAGAGTGAGGGTAAATAGGTTCGTGTTATGATTCTTGTAAAAGATTTATGAAATGAATATATATCAAATCAAATAGTTTCAGTTGAAAATATTATTCCATGCGGAATCATATGTCAAGCCTTTGATGAACATAAATAACTTCATCAAGAAATTCAGTATATTAAGTTCATGGATTGTAGATGGGAAAAGACTTCTAAGCGCGGGTTTCCGTCTGATTAAGTGACTTCCAAATCCTGTACATCCAGCATGTTGGTCAGTTTTGTAAGGGTTCGGGAGATCTGCTGGATTTCCTTTCCAGAGATCTTATTCAATCCATCCATGATTTTCCATTGAATGGGCGGCGGGGCATTTTCGGCCAGGATCTTCCCGTTTCTGGTGAGTTCAACGGTGATGATTCGACGATCCGGCGATATCCTCATTCTTTTGACAAGTCCTTTTTGTTCCAAACGATCGATGATACCCGTAACCGTACTGGAGTTGACCATGATGTTCTTGGCAATCCGTGAAGGGGAAAGGGGACCATTGTCATAGAGGGTGAGCAGACAATTTAATTGGGCTGAGCTGATATTGTAATTCTTATTTAATTCCTTGGTATATAATTCACCGGCCTGCATAAGCCTACGGATAGAGTAGATGATATCTTTGGTATATCTTAAGTGGAAAGAAGAATTTGGATCATAGGATTCGGTTTTAGTGCGTTTTGCCATAATAAGATCCCTGTCCTTGAAGTAACTGGACCATTTCTCTTCCAATCTTTTTGGAATAAAATGATCATTCATCTTTATATTCAACCCATTTAACATGAGATGGATAAAAGAACAATGAAAAATCATTACTGAAAGATAATGATAAGCCATGCTTCTAAAATCCGGCGCAAAAGGAGTTATGTATCATGTGATCTTGTTTTTTTTAGACATTTCAGATTTTCTCGCATAATATGGACTCTCCGTTAAAAATGAATCGCAACAATTTAGGTTTTTCTAAATCCAAACGATTGGATTCCGCGATCAAGTCGCGGAATGACCGTGCAAAAACCAGAGATGATCATTTACAGTCGCATAATCAAAAACCAGGCTGGTCATTCCGCGACTTGATCGCGGAATCCATAGATTTGCGCAAATTTTTCAAAAATCTAAAATGATACAATGAATCTTATATGGGAAGGGAGATAAAAGCAGTGATGATAGAAGATCAAGACCAGATATCCGAGTTGCTCGAATGCTGGGAAAAAGACGCAGGCAATATCAAGCAGGCATTTTTAAGATTGCGTAAAAAACTGACATCCATGGAACATATTTCCATGGCATTCAAATCACGTCCCGGTGTTAGTTATTCCTTAAGGGCTCATGCTCAGGCTGAGAGCGAGGACGACATGCGCCTGGTCACCCTGATCGATGTTATTGATGATGATCCTGAAAGCAGATGGCTTTCCGTATGTTTTTATGGCGAGGCCATTACGGATGAAGAGGAACTGGGGAACTTGATTCCCGATGGACTCTTGGGTGAAGACGGCCATTGTTTTGATATATTTGAATATGATGAGCCTTTGCTTTCATATTTGGAGAACAGGATCGATGAGGCTTATGAAAACACCCGAAACGCCTAGCCTCGTCTTTACCGTGATATGATAATCGACATCCCACCTGTCCAAAAACGATATTTTGGGGGTCTGGGAATCTCTTTTCAAGTTTACCACCCGGAAGTCGACGTGGCCTTTTACCCGCCCTCATCGCCGCGACGAACTGAATCTATTTTGGACACCAATGAATCAAGATATGGATTACATTGACATTCAACCGGGATGAAGAGATCTCTCTGGCCCCCAGCCGCGGTCTATGTCGTGCTGTGGATACGGGACAGGGGTGATGACTTTTCACGAGATCGTCGAAACTTTACAGACGAAAAAAGCAGGTAACCATGAAAAGTCATATTAACGGTCTCAAAATAGTATTTACGGTTCGTCATGCTAAAAAGCCACTGGATTCCGGCCTACGCCGGAATGAGGGGTGTGGACAATTATGAGACAGGTAGTACCTGAATCTGGCACGAATCATCTACTGCGGCTTGAAGCGCCTTGACTATAAGGCTTGTTTCGTGATTTTGATCCTCATCATATAGGTAATATGCCTGCGGGTCAAAATCACTCCAACTTCGCTTTATAGTCAGGCTTTCGGCGCCTCGTTACGATAATTGGTGCAAGATTCAGGTAATAAAAGGCTGGTCAGTATTGTGTAGCCGCATCTGTTGTTTTGTCAGGGTTGCTTTACCTCATAATCGGATGTGCCGTGCCAAAGGCTGCCTTTCAAGAATCCATGAGGCAAGAAATTTTCAAAACACAGACAAAACGGCCAGTGTCCTTGAGATACAGGAGGGTTATGAGAAGGTTGCTCAAAGAGAGAATCTGGAAGGGGCGCAGGGAGCGGCTATGATTGAAATGAAGCCCACCCGGTTTGTCAAGGCGGCCTCTTTACCCATAGGGCTCTATCCTGGATAGGTACTGGAAGAGCCATGCATTGATTTTTCACATTAACCATGAACTTTTCCCTTGCCGAGCCTCCCAACCATTGTGTAAAGCCATTTTATCTCTTGAGCCCATAAGGCATCATCCGGGGTCTCCAGGATCAACGGAATACCATCCAACCTGGGGTCGCGCATGATAAAGCCGAAGGGTGCTTTCCCCAATTCGCCCTTGCCGATACTTTCATGGCGGTCCACACGGCTGCCTAGTGGTTTTTTGGAGTCATTCAGATGCATGGCCTTCAGGTATTCAAGCCCCACAATACGGTCAAACTCCGCTAGTGTCGCGTCGTAGGCGTCCGCATCCTTGATGTTATACCCGGCAGCGAACATATGGCAGGTATCCAAACAGATCCCCACCCTTGAACGGTCTTTCACCTGATCGATGATTTGGGCCAGATGTTCGAACCGGTATCCCAGATTGGTTCCCTGGCCCGAGGTGTTTTCAATAACGGCCGTTACCCCATGGGTCTGTTCTAACACCTTGTTGATCGATCTCGCAACGCGCCCGAGGCTCTCGGTTTCGGATATCCTCCCCAGATGGCTTCCGGGATGAAAATTGATATATTTCAGGCCCAATTGCTCACAACGCTGAAACTCTTCTAAAAAAGCCCTTCGGGACTTGGCTAAGGCCTCTTTTTCAGGATGGCCCGGATTGATCAGGTAGCTGTCATGGACCAGGATATGCTCCGGTTTGTATCCAAATCGTGCGCAATTCTCTTTGAAGGCCTTGATGTTTTGGTCCGTTAACGGCGGGGCCTCCCATTGAAGCTGGTTCTTGGTGAACAACCCGAAGGCCTTGGCCTTGATCTTGTGGGCGTTGAGCGGCGCGTTTTCCACTCCGCCGCTTGTGCTGACGTGGGCACCGACGAATTTCATGCGATGTTTCCCTTCAAACAGTTTGCCTCTTCCATGCGTATAGTACAATGGCCGTGGCTGCGGCCGTGTTGAGGGATTCGACCTTTTCAGATGTGGGAATGGATAGGATGGTTCCCTTTCTCAACGTTTCGGGCAGCCCCTGTCCTTCCAGACCCGGAATGAGACCGAAGGTTCCGGGAAATTGAAATCCGGCCACATCTTGACCCTCCGGGGATAGGCCAATTAATGACACCCTCTTAGATTGCAATTCATGAATGGACGGTCCCTCGAGGATCGGGATTCTAAAAAGCGTGCTTCCCGCTACCCGCGTGCTTTTTGGCAGGAAGGGGTTGGCCGCTTCTTTAAGGACGACGACACGGGTCACACCAAAAGCCGCCGCGGAACGGATAATAGCCCCTACGTTCTCCGGGTCCTGACATGGCAAAAAGAGGGTGCAACCTTCGGGCCATGGTTGTTCGTCCATCCAGCGTTCAAAAGGTTCGATCCTGGCCTGCAGAAGGGGAGCTTTTGTTCCGAACATGTCCAGTTGTTGGAAAAGTTCGGGATGGAGACGATAAATGGTGATATGTCCAGGAAGGTTTTCGGGAAGATCTTCGGCCTTGGAGGAGATCAGCCATCCCAGGCACTTGTCAGGATAATCCTTTAAAATATCGTCTATCTGCTTTGGTCCGGATATGAGGGCCGTTTTATTTTTTTTGATCCCCTTTCCTGAAAGGATTTTGATAAACGTCTTAAAAGTCTCATTGGCCGGACTGGATATCTCTTTGACTCTCATAGACCTCATGATCGCCCCCTTGGCTTGAATGACTTTTGAATCCTTTTTACCTCCGGACAAAAAAGCCATCAATTCTTTGGTCCTCTTGAAGACGATCAACCTTCGCCGATATCGGGTCGAAGGGATCGTATAGGCAATATCATCGATCAGTTGGTATTCCAATGAAAATTCTTGGGCAGCCGCTTTGATCTCATCGTTGCAGGCCGGGCCTTTCATAAGGACGACCTTTCCACCCTCTTTCAAAAAACCACCCACGCGGCGAAGCGTTTCAGGGATGGCCTCAAAGGCCCTGGTGATCACCGTGTTTACGGCCTCGGGGAAGACCGATGATATTTTGTGGGGATATACCCGCACGTCTTTTAATGCCAGGACCCGGCAGACATGTTCCAGAAATAAGACCCGATATGCCCGCCCCTCCGCCAGGATCATTTCAAGATGGGGTTGAAGAATCTTGATGGGGATCCCGGGAAATCCGGCGCCGGTGCCGATATCCAGGACAGGGGAGGCTAGTTGAACGAAATTCGGGACCAGGGCACAGTCCACATAATGCTTGATGACCAGGTCTTCAAAGCGTCGGATGCGCGTAAGATCCATCTCTCTGCCCTTTTCAGAGAGTTCGCGGTGAAACAACCAAAACAGTTCATATTGGGATGGAGAGAGATCAAGACCGCATCTTTTGAATAGCTGTTTAAAATGATCAAAAGTGGGTTGCATGAAAAACCTTCACTGTCATCTGCTTTTGTATGTTATGAATAAAGGATGTTTTAACGGTTGATGGCCTGATTATTTAAATGCCATAAGGATTCAAGTGCCTTATTCAATTCCGCCATTCATTGTTTATCTGGAAATACCCCGGATCCCCTCCCTCTAAACCCCTGCTGCCAGGGGTGGTGGGATGAATGGATGGACATTGTTTGATTTTTTGATTTATGATCACAATATGAAGAAAGCCGGAGAGAAAGTCAAACAAATGCAAACATCTGAGCAAGACAATATCTTGGGCCTAGAGACATTCTCGGAAAATATCCTATATGAAGACAATCATCTGTTGGCTGTATACAAACCCGCGGGCATGCTCACCCAGGGAGATCGATCAGGCAGGGTTTCCCTCCTGGACCTCGGGAAAGAGTGGTTGAGGGTGCAGTATAATAAGCCGGGAAAGGCCTTTTTGGGGCTCCTGCATCGCCTGGATCGCCCAGTTTCGGGTGTGGTGCTTTTTGCCAAGACCTCCAAGGCCGCGGGCCGGCTCTCCGAGCAATTCAGAAACCGAATCGTAAAAAAAGTCTATCTGGCCGTGATTCACAGTCATTTGACCCCACCCCAAGGTGATTCCATCATGTATCTTGTTCGCGATGGATCACGATCGACGGTGACTCTGTTTTCCCATCCAAAGGCCCAGAGAGCGGAATTGAGTTACCGAACATTACAAGAAAGGGAAGAAACCAGTCTGGTCAGGATTGTCCTCAGAACGGGTCGTCGGCACCAGATACGAGCCCAACTGGCGGCCCTGGGGCATCCCATTGTGGGCGATCGCCGATACGGATCCCCCTTGACCATCAAAGAACACGCTATTGCATTACAGGCCCATAGCCTGACTTTTTTGCATCCCATAAGCAAGGAGGAAGTTTATTTGGAAGCCCCTATGCCTGAATTATGGCCGTGGAAATTTTAGGTATGAATGTTGAAAGCTTCAATTCCTCCCCCTCACTTTACCCCTACCGCCAGATATTGTGTCCTAATCCGTCATCCCGGCCAAGCCCCGTGAAGCGGGGCTTTAGCCGGAATCCAGGGGGTTTTGAAATTTCTTCTCGTTACTGGATTCCGGATCTCGTTTCGCTCGTCCGGAATAATGGGTTTTACATCTTGCCCCACATCCCGCCAGGGGAGGGGATAGACTTCGCAAATTCGGGGTTACCCTAAAATGCAATCCACTTCACGTTCTTCTTTTTCTACATCACATCTTTATCGCTTTCTTCAATGGCCTTATCAATCTCCGCTTTGAGTTGTGGCGGCAGGCCGGGGATGTCGACGCTTAAAAAGCCCCGCACGATTGTCGATGTGGCCTCATCTTCACTCAGACCGCGGGACATGAGATAGGTGATCTCTTCCTGGGCGATCTTCCCGACAGCGGCTTCGTGGGACATCTCCACCCCGTCGACATGACCCTCCAGTTCCGGGATGGCATGGATAATGCCACCGTTAAGCAGTAACCCGCGGCACTCCAAGTGGGCCTTGATATCAGGGACTTCGCCGATGAGGTGTCCGCGGGCAATGATATTGCCGCCGTTACTGATGGCACGGGAGATAATCTCCGCGCGACTCCCTTGGTTTTTTAGAAATATCCTGCCGCCGATATCATATTCGGAGCCCGGGCTGCCCACGATGATACTGTAAAACCGGGCTGTTGAATCATCACCTTTCAGATAGGTCGTCGGGTACATCTGTAGGGACTGGACCGGTCTCATGCAGATATAGTTGTTTAGAAAAAGACCCCCCTCTTCCACTTCAGCCACGGAGCGTGGCCTGACCAGCATTTTTTCAGCCCAGTTGTGGATCATGGTGAAGCTCAACTTGGCGTTTTTTTTCACATAGAATTCTGAAACACCCACGTGCAGTCCGGTTTTCATATGGGGCGAGGTGGAGCATCCCGTGATGATATGGAGTTCGGAATCTTCTTCGGCAATAATGATGTTATGGACATTCTGTTGCAGGCCGTCCTTATCCAGATAGAGACAGGCCTGTACGGGATAAATAGATTTGGCTCCGGGCAAGGCGCGAATTACATACCCGTCGTGCAGCCCCAGTTCCGCCGCAGCCGTGTATTTATCCGTCTCCACGGAGGCCAATTTCCAATAATACTCCTCGATCCAATCATACTTTTCCAAGGCCTTTTTGATGGGTATGACCTCAATGCCGTCCTGCCGGGTGTGGCAGTGAATCACTTCCGTATCTTTCTGCAGATAGGTTCCCCCTCTATTTTTTTGGGTCAAATCCATTCCCGCCATAACCAATCTTTGCTGCTCCGGTTCCGGCAGTTGACATAAATCCTCATCAGCCAGGTAGGAATGAGGTACGGCGGCGTCATCAAAATCATCCAGATTGATGTCAGGACCTATGGCCCCCTTTTTATTGATGGCCTTCTCGGCCCTTTCCCTTAGTTGCTCTCTGTTATACATCTCACGCACTCCTTATAACCAGATTCAGCCACACAGTTTAAAATTTCACGGGGATTGCTTATACAACTCAGCATGCCGTCATATAAAACCTGCCCCTTGTCCCCGGTGAGATAATCCATGATATATCCCGTATGGGTGATGATCAGCCCCATCTTTTTCCGTTCCAGTTTGCTCTTCATTTTCGTGCTGTTCGCTTCCTGAAAACCATTTCTCTGGAGCAGTGTCGCGATGGTTTTTCCCACCAGGGCCATGTTTTCCATATCCACGCCGGATTCCGGTTCATCAAAGAGCATGAGGTCGGGATTTTGGGCCATTAGTTGAAGCAGTTCGGACCGTTTGATCTCACCGCCTGAAAAGCCCGCATTGATATCCCTATCCAGGAATTCCGTAAAATTCACACGCGCGGCCAGATCTTCTTCATCAATGTCTGTTTTCGCGCACAGGTGGACCATCTGCCGGGTTTTCAGGCCGTTTATGGTGGGCGGCCGCTGATAGGACATGCCGATGCCCAACTGGGCCCTTTCATTGATGGGAAGATGTGTGATGTCTTCCCCTTTAAATACGATCTTACCTCCCGTGATTTTATACTGGGGATAACCCATGATGGTCATGAGCAGGGATGTCTTCCCGGAGCCGTTCGGTCCGAAAAGGATATGGGTCTCACCCGGGTGGATCTCTAGATCAATGTGTTTCAGGATCTCCTTGTCGGCGAGTTCTACTTTTAAATCTTCTATCTGTAACATGGTTTATTCTCCTTCTGCAATTGCTTCGGCTTATATCCTTTTTTCATGAAAAGTGCAACAATTGTCAATAGTCTTTTAAAGGTGAGCCATTTTCGGTCTCAAGAACCGGGAGCCTTAATTATTACCTGAATCTTGCACCAATCATCTACTGCGGCTTGAAGCGCCTTGACGATAAAGCTTGTTTCGTGATTTTGATCCTCACCAT
>JAFGGA010000104.1 GCA_016930835.1 Deltaproteobacteria bacterium | reverse complement strand
ATAGCCGCCTATCCCATCACGCCCCAGACACCGTTGACAGAGAAACTCTCGGAATATGTGGCTTCAGGGGAACTGGATTCCCAATATATCCCCGTCGAGAGTGAACACAGCGCGCTTTCAGTATGCATCGCGGCCGCTAGTACCGGGGCTCGGGCCTTCACCGCCACCAGTTCAAACGGTCTTTTATACATGAGTGAACAGGTACACTGGGCCGCGGGAGCCAGACTCCCGGTCGTCATGTGTGTCGTCAACAGGGGTATTGGTGCCCCCTGGACCGTCTGGAATGATCAGCAAGACGCCATGTCTCAAAGAGATAACGGGTGGATACAGCTTTATGCAAACGATCACCAGCAGATCATGGATACGGTTATCAAGGCCTTTCATCTTGCTCAAAATGTCAGCATCCCCGTCATGGTATGCTATGATGGTTATCTTCTCTCACATTCCTATATGCCCTTTGAGATCCCCAGCCAGGAGAAGGCCGATGAATTTCTTCCGCCCTTTACCTCCCATTATCATCTGGACCCGGACAATCCCGCCAATCTGAACAGCGTGACCATGCCTGAATTGAGGCTGGATATACATGGTCGTATGGCCCCGGCCTATATGGAGATACGTAATGCGCTCCATAAGGATTTGAGGGGATCCATTGCGGTACTGCAGGAGATCGATGCGAAGTATAAAGATATTTTTGGTCGAGGGGGCTTCCCCATTATTGAAGATTATCTCTGTGACGATGCATCCTTTATCGCCGTCAGCATCGGTTCCCTTTCATACCATCTGCGCGATGTCGTCGACACCCTGAGAAGAGAAGGCATGAAGGTCGGGGTCTTGAGCCTGCATCTCTACCGGCCGTTCCCGGACCAAATCATCATCGAGGCATTAAAAAAGGCTGAACGCGTTTTGGTTTTTGAAAAGGCATTGAGTTACGGCTATGGAGGACCCTTGTACAGCGATATCAAGTCGGCTCTTTATGATGGCGATGAAAAACCCATCGTACAAGGGTTCATTCTGGGCATCGGAGGGAGAGAAATAAAAACAAAGGCTCTTTACCAAACGCTTAAGGAAGCTTGTAAGACAAAAGAACCAAAGCTCGGCGAATCCGTTTGGGTAGGGTTGAAGATGTAGATAGTGTCCATCCAGAAATCCCCAATTTCTGGATGGAGCTTTCAGCGGTCAGCCAAATCTGTGTTTGAAAAGTTTTAAGCTGATTGCCGAATGCTGATAGCTGATAGCGCGACTAGCCCGTTTCATGGGATGGAGAAATCTCAAAAAGGTAGTATATTGATTTTTAAGGAAAAATAGTATGAACCCAAAAACAGATATTCTGAGTCTTCCCGAGGAAGAATTGGTCCATCCCGGAAGTCGAGCTTGTTCGGGATGTGGCCTTAGTATCGTATATCGTATTGCTTTAAAAGCCCTTGGCAAGGACAGCATTCTGGTTGTGCCGCCAAGTTGCCTGACCGTTCTCCAGGGATTATATCCCATTGCTTCTACCAAATTGCCTTCGCTGAACGTGACCTTTGCATCGACCGCGGCCGCGGCAACCGGTGTTTTGGCCGCCCTGAAGGTATTAAAAAGAGAACATACCACTGTCGCGGCCTGGGCCGGCGACGGCGGAACCGCGGATATCGGCATCCAGGCACTGTCCGGGGCATGTGAACGCGGAGAGGACTTTATATTCATCTGTTATGATAATGAGGCCTATATGAACACGGGGGTCCAACGTTCCGGAACCACGCCTCAAGGTGCCCTAACGACCACAACACCCTTTTCTGGGAAACTTCAGGTGAGCAAGGATGTACCGGCCATTATGGCGGCCCATGGTGTGGAATACATTGCCACGGCATCCGCATCCTACCCCCTGGATCTCTTCGACAAGGTTTCAAAGGCCAAAGGCTTTCAGGGTGTCAAATATCTCCACGTCCATACGCCATGTCCCTCCGGGTGGGGATTTGAACCCCAGGATACGGTAAAAATCGGCAGGCTCGCGGTGGAAACGGGCCTCTACGATCTATATGAAATCGAGCATGCCAAGCGGAAGCTCACCGGACCGTCAAAGCGCCTTCTGAAGAAAGAAAGACTTCCAATTACGGAGTACTTTAAGACGCAATCCCGTTTTAAGGGACTATCAAAATCCCAGATGGCCAAGATTCAGAAACAGGTCGATGAAAAATGGGAGGCGTATGCCAACTCCTGATCGCCTCTTTTTGCTAACTCCTAGACATTGAACCAATCGTATCATTTTAGCCCTTTGAAAAGTCTAGAGATCCAAAATATCTTTGGTGCAATTCGGAGTAGGGTGGGGTTTTACACCCCACCGAAAGTCACGGTCGGGAATAAATCCCGACCCTACCGGGAAAAATCCTTTCTTTCCCGGGTATTCCATCCGGAAAATTTTGCTATTTGCAAAATAGCTAAACTACTACGAGGTAAACACATGGGAACCAATCATCAAATATGGTTGTGGGAAAAGTTGGGGGAAAAATGTACGGGCGCATTGAAAAAGAACGGTTTTGACGCCCACTTTTTTCCAACCGGGGAAGAGGCGAAAAAAGGCATCATGGACATGATCTCAGGATATGAAACCTTCGGTGTCGGCGGTTCGGACACGGTCCGATCCCTGGGTATCGTGGATGAACTCGAATCGATAGGGAAAACCATATATGATCACTGGAAGAGGGACCTTAGCCAGGAAGAGAGCATGAGTTACCGACTCAATCAAGGTCGCTGCGACTGTTTTCTTTGTAGTGCCAATGCCATCTCCATCACCGGTGAGATTGTCAATATAGATGGGGCTGGTAACCGGGTCGCCGCTTCTATTTTTGGCCCTAAAAAAGTTGTCATCATCGCCGGCATGAACAAGGTCACCACGGATCTTGATTCCGCCATGAAGCGAGCCAAAGAGGTGGCAGCGCCATTGCGGGCCAAGGACCTCAATATCAAACCGCCCTGTGTTGAGACCGGCATTTGCAGCGATTGTCACTCCCCTCAAAGGATCTGCAATGTAACCGTGATCCTTCATAGAAAACCCATGTTGATCGATGTGTCGGTTGTCCTGGTCAGCGAGAACCTGGGCTATTAAATAGAAATGGAAAATGATTCAGGCTCAGGGCGTGTAAAGTACCACCAGGCAACGGGTGGTTTGATTTCCGAGGTTTTTGAGCTTGTGGGGTGTTTCGGAATTAAAGTGCTTGGATTCGCCGGGTCGAAGGTGGTTCTTTTTGTTGTCCAGGGTAAGTTCCAAATCCCCTTCCATGACATAGATAAACTCCTCTCCTTCATGTTTGTAGGCCACTGGCTTATGGACCTGGTTGGGCTCAATGGTGATCATGAAGCCGCGCAAGTGCTCATTTTCAGCACCTGGGGTCAGGGTCTGGTAATAATAGTTCTTGGTTCGTTTGATAAAGGCCTGGGCCCGTTGATCTCTGATGGCGGCTTTCTCTTCATCATGTAAAAACGTGCCGGGATCAATCTTTAAGGCCTTGGATAGTCTGAGCAAAAAGCTGACGGATGGGACCACCTCATCTTTTTCAACCTGTTGAATCGATTCCGGAGACTGACCTGTATGCTGGGCGAGTTCTTCAATGGTCCATCCGTGTGATTCCCTCAGCTTTTTTAGTTTTTGACCAAATCCACTTCCTGCTCCATTGGTCTTTTCCCCACTCAAGGCATCGGCGAGGTCACGCATCACGACCTGTTTCACCCGGGCAATTAGGGGCGGCAGAAAGGACTTGGCGTCGGCAACAATTCCAAAATCCGCTATGTGGAAGATCGGGGTGTTGGGATTACGATCAACAGCGACAATGGTTTTTGATTCCGTGATGCCGACCGTGTACTGGATCGCACCGGATGTACCAACGGAGATCAAAAGACCTGGTCGAACGGTCTTGCCGGTCTGTCCGATCAGTCGTTCTTCATCCACCCAGTGGTAGACCACCGGCGGTCGCGTTGCACCCACTTCTCCACCCATGGCCGCGGCCAGCTGGCGGACCAAAGCAAACCCATCGGCGTTTCCCAAGCCGGCCCCGCCCACGACAACGATCTCGGCCTCTTCCAATTTTTGGTGATCCACCGCGGCTTCTGAGGAAGACAGGCATTTTAATTTTTGCGAGACTGGCATGTCTTGAACCGATATCTTTTCAACGGTCCCTGGTGTTCCGCGCACCTCACTCTTCTGAAATGCATGAGGCTGAACGGTCGCGAATCCTGTTTGAGTGGGATCGGAAAAGCCCAATTCAGCCATGATCTCACCGCCCCAGGACGGGCAGCCTGCCTTGATTTGTCCACCTTCCACCTGAAGGGTGACGCAATCGGCGATAAGACCCGCATGACACATGCATGCGGTGCGAGCGGCTATCTCTCTGCTGAAATCGGATAACGCAAAAAGAACGGCTCGCGGGACTTTTTGTTGAATGATCTGAAAGAGGGCCTGGGCATGGATATCGGTTCTCTGGGTATTCAATTCAGATTGGTCAACGATCAAGACGTGATCCGCACCTTGGGCAAGGCAGGCCTCGGCCGTATCATTGATATTCGGATATTCCGGTGATAAACCCAAAAGAATCGCCGTTGCCTTTGATTTTAACGGCTCCGCCAAATTGCGGGCCGCAGCGAGTAAATGGAGACAGAGGTCAAGGTGCTTCCGATTTCTTTGATCAATATATACCCAGATGTCGTTGTTAAATGGTTTAGTCATTCTATGTATCTCATCAAAGCAACAAGGTCAGCAGTATCCATCCTCAAATGAGCGGTTGATAAATGAAGCATTTAGCGGTCAGCCATCAGCCAAATAATTATTTTAAAGGTTTCAGCTGACTGCTGATGGCTGATAGCACGGGATAATAAATGCTCACTCATTAATTGATAACCCATTTGAAATTTTCTTAGACCTTTCCACAAGACTCATCCAATATGCCCGGCTTCTTTGAGTCGTCGGACCAGTTCTTCAGCTTGTTCTTCCACTGATCCTTGAATCATCTCGCACTTTCGTTTTTTCTGTATTCGTTGCATATTGATAATCTTTGTGGGTGAGCCGTTATCACCAACCTGTTCAGCCAGGATATCCAGATCTTTTAAGGTCATGAGTGTAAATTGCTCCTGTCCATAGGCCGTCTCGAGACCCATCAAGGACGCATCCCTTGGCTGCAAGGCGCTCGCGTGGATGGTCAAGGCCCCCGGTAAGGCGACCTCATATTCTTCAATAAATTCATCGATCTTACGTTCAACGATGAAATTGGCTTTTTTCCGTGTAACAGCAGTCACCCCGGTTACCAGGGGGATATCCAGCAGGACGGAGGTTTGAGGACCCACTTGCCCAGTATCACTATCCGATGTCCGGGTGCCGAAAAGGAGAAGGTCAAAAGGGGCGAGCTTCCGAATAGCCGCACTCAGGACGGTTGATGTAGCGAAGGTATCGGAGCCGGCCAAAGATGGATCGGATACCAAAACAACATGATCTACACCCATGGCCAAGGCCTCATACAGGGCTAATGAACCAGACTCCGGGCCCATGGAAACTGCCGTAACCGTGCCGCCCGCCTCATCGCGTAATCTTATGGCCATCTCGATAGCAGGCCGGTCAAAGGGGTTTAACGCGCACGTCTCAGACGTTCGAATCACCTTGCCGTCCGGTGCTTCCAAGACCACTGCCTTGATGCAAATGATGATGTTGAGGGGCATAAAATTTCCTTGAAGAATGTTCTCCAACTCAATTAATGATTTCACTTCGAAAAATGCAGGGTGTACGGTATAAGGTGTACGGTATAAGGTCTTTGGCAAAGATCTGAATTGACATGAGTTTAACCGCACACCATATACCTTGTACCGTTATTTATATTCCTCCAAAACGCTTCTCGCGATGACGATACGATGAATCTCCGCGGTTCCTTCATAGATGCGGGTGATCCTCGCATCTCGATAATATCGTTCAACCGGATAACCTTTGGTATAGCCGTACCCACCATGGATCTGGACGGCCATGTCCGCCACCTCGCTGGCAATCTCCGATGCAAATAACTTGGCCATGGCCGATTCCTTGGAAAACGGTCCACCGCTGTCCCTCTGGGCCGCGGCTCGATAAACCAATAGACGCGCCGCATCCACCTTGGTGGCCATATCCGCGATCATCATCTGAACAGCCTGATGCCTCGAGATCGGCACGCCAAACTGACGGCGTTGTTGGGCATAACGAATCCCTTCTTCCATCGCGGCCTGGGCGATCCCTAAAGCTTGGGCCGCAATCCCGATCCGGCCAGTGTCCAGGGCCGCGAGGCCGATCTTCATGCCCATCCCTTCTTTGCCTAAAAGATGGCTGACCGGGATGCGACAATCCGTAAGCCTGATGGAAGATACCGCGTTGGCACGATTGCCGGAGAGGTCCTCAAGATCGCCGATGATAAAGCCCTGCATGCCCCGCTCCGCCACAATGACACTAAGTCCTCGATGCCCGGCGGCAGGATCGGTTTTGACAAACATCAGACATGTATCCGCCACGGCGCCATTAGTAACGAGCACCTTGTTGGCGTTCACGATATAATGGTCTCCGTCGCGAATGGCTGTGGATTCGACCGCTGAGGCATCAGAGCCGACATTGGGTTCGGTCAAACAAAAGGCCCCGATCCTTTCTCCTTTGGCTAGGGGAGGGACCCATTTTTGCTTTTGTTCTTCCGTCCCGAAGGCCACCAACGGATAGACCCCCACGCTGTTATGGACGGTCACGCACAGTCCCAAACCCGCGCATGCCCTGGATATCTCTTCTATTACGATACAATAGCTCACCGAATCCATGGCCGCTCCGGATAAGGCCGCTGGAACCTGGATTCCGAAATAGCCCAATTTTCCCATTTTCTCCACCACGTCCCATGGAAATCGGGCCTCGATATCAAGTTCTTTGGCAATTGGCTGGAGTTCCCGTTCGCAGAAGGCACGGACCGAACGACGAACCAGGGTGTGTTTGGTCGTCAAAAAAGACATATTAAAGATTTTTTAAAGTTTTGGTGTTTTCTCAGATTTCAATAATGATAGAGAGGCACAAGGCGCAGGGCGCAAGGGGATGAAAAAACCTTGTGCCCTTTGCCATACGCCTTGCGCCGCATTGATTCACCTGTTTTACTCCAATGTTTTTAGACACTGATTTTAAAACAATGGAATTCTTTGTTAGTCATATGTATAAAAGCCCCGTCCGGTTTTGCGACCCAGCCATCCGGCCTCCACATATTTTCTGAGCAGGGGGCAGGGCCGATATTTTGAATCTTTAAAACCATCGTAAAGGGTTTCCATAATGGCAAGGCATGTATCCAGCCCTATCAGATCCGCTAGAGTCAACGGTCCCATGGGGTGATTAGCGCCCAACCTCATGACCGTATCAATATCTTCCTTTGTCCCGACACTTTGATACAGGCAAAATATGGCCTCATTGATCATCGGCATAAGGATCCGGTTGGCAATAAAACCGGGGTAATCATTGGCCAGTGCCGGGGTTTTGCCGAATTTTTCCGCAAGCTCCCATGTCACGTTAAAGGTTTCGTCGGATGTGGCCAAGCCACGGATGACTTCCACCAGTTTCATAACCGGAACCGGGTTCATAAAGTGCATACCGATCACCTTTTCCGGCCGCTTGGTCTGGAAGGCGATGCGCCCGATGGGAATGGAAGACGTATTGGTCGCCAAGATGACTTCAGGGCGGCAGGTCTCATCCAAATTTTTAAATATCTGGAATTTTAAGGGTTCGTTTTCTGTGGCCGCCTCAACGGCAAAGTCTACATCGGCCATATCTTTGATATCCACGCTGGTCTTGATCCTGCCCAATACGGCGTCCCTGTCTTCTTTGGACATCTTGCCCTTGTCCACACTGCGGTCAAGATTTTTAGTAATGGCCTTGACTCCCTTTTCAACAAATTCCTGTCTGATATCATTCATGATGACATTCAGTCCGCTCATGGCCACAACTTGTGCAATCCCGTTTCCCATTTGACCGGCACCAATCACACCAAAAGTTTTAATTTCCATTGTTACCTCCATTTACTTAGATATTTTTAGATTAAGTAGCAAGTTCCCAGTCTTTGGGAACGTTTGTTCATCCGCTAAAAGTGACACATGGAAAGGCTTAAGATTCAAGTCATAAGGCTCAAGGTTTGAAATGATTTTTGAATATCGATGGCGTTCAGCCCTGCGCCTCTTACCTCTTCACCACCATCGCCACGGCCTCTCCGCCGCCCAGACAGAGGCAGGCCAGACCGATTTTCTTGTCCTGGCGAATCATTTCATAGAGTAATGTCACCAGGACGCGACACCCGCTGGCACCAATAGGATGTCCGAGAGCCACGGCCCCACCATTCACATTCACCTTATCGGCATCCAATTTGAGTTCCCGTATAATGGCCACCGAAGATCCGCTGAATGCTTCATTGATCTCAAACAAGTCCACGTCATCCAGCGTGATCCCCTCCTTTTTCAAACATTTTGGGATAGCCCAAATGGGGGCCACCAGCACATATTTCATGTCAATACCGTAAGATGCCTGGGCGCCAATGGTCGCCAGGATTTTACAACCCAGGGCCTCCGCCTTATCCCGTGACATCACTACAACAGCCGCGGCACCATCACTGATAATAGAAGAATTGCCCGCGGTGCCTTTGCCGTCTTTTTGAAAGGCACCTTTCATTTTAGCCATAACCTCGTAGCTCGTTTCTCTTGGGCATTCGTCCGTATCAAAAATAACAGGGTCCCCTTTTCGTTGCGGGATCTCAATGGGAATGATTTCATCCTTGAATTTACCGGTCTTGATGGCTTCCGTTGCCCTACGATATGACTCCACCGCAAACCGATCCTGATCTTCCCGACTCACATTGTATTTTTCGGAGCAGAGTTCATTGGATATACCCATGTGAAAATCATTTACAATATCCCAAAGACCGTCGTGGACCATATGGTCGACCAATGCGCCGGGTCCCATCCTGTAACCGAAACGGGCCTTATCCAGGTAATATGGAGCCATGCTCATGCTCTCCATTCCACCGGCTACCACCACATCCGCATCACCCACCTGGATAGCCTGAGTAGCCAACATGACCGCTTTTAATGAGGATCCGCATACTTTATTAATGGTAATGGTCTCCACCTCCCAGGGCATCCCAGCCTGAACCGCGGCCTGCTTACCTGGATTTTGGCCATAACCACAGGGGAGCACTTGCCCCATAATGACCTCGTTAATAACCTCCTTGTCAATACCTGCACGCCTCACGGCCTCTTCAATCACGATCGCCCCCAATTTGGTGGCACCTATATTCCCTATGGCCCCATTAAAAGCGCCTAATGGTGTTCTGACTGCACTTACAATCACTGCTTCTTTCATGGATTCGCTCTCCTTTGTTTTGCAAAGACCGCCCGCCTCGCCGTCACCTTTTGAAGGGGTAGGTCGCGCACGGACTATAGGTTATTAAAGATTTATTTTCAAATATAAAATCGGAGCACTTTCAACCTTATGGAAGTTTTCAAAACAATGAGGGATTTGAAGCATCTGTTTTTTTGGATTTAAACCATTTCAAAAAAATCATTCCCTTTATCATCCACTATTATAAAGGCCGGAAAATCCTTGACCGTGATCATGAATACGGCCTCCATACCCCACTCCGGGTATTCAATGGTTTCCACATGGGTTATGCACTCCTTCCCCAACCGGGCGGCGGCTCCACCGATGGAACCTAGATAAAAGCCCCCATGCCGCTTACATGAATCCGTCACGGTTTTGGATCGGTTTCCTTTGGCCAGCATGATCATGGAACCGCCATGGGCTTGGAACAGAGGCACATAAGGGTCCATGCGTCCCGCCGTGGTCGGGCCGAAGCTTCCCGAGGCGTATCCCTTTGGGGTTTTGGCCGGGCCCGCATAATAAATAATATGATCTTTAAAGTAGGCGGGGAGGTCCTCGCCCTTCTCCAGACGTTCTTTTAACTTGGCATGGGCGATGTCCCTCGCCACGACAATTCTTCCCGACAATAAAAGACGTGTTGACACAGGGTATTGGGTCAGGATCTCAAGGACCTTTCCCATGGGTTGTTCAAGATCGATATGGACCGCCTCTTCATCGGTTTGAATCGTTTCAGGAAGAAATCTCGCTGGATCCGACTCCAGCATCTCCAGGAATATACCTTCTTTTGTGATCTTTCCTTTGATATTCCGATGGGCCGTACAACTAACCCCTATACCGATGGGACAAGAGGCCCCATGCCGAGGCAGTCGAATCACCCTTGTATCCAGGCAGAAATACTTTCCCCCAAACTGGGCCCCAAGGCCCAGCTCCCGAGAAACAGCAAGCAACTTTGCTTCCAAGTCCTTATCTCTAAAGGCTCGTCCCAGTGCGTTCCCGGTTTTGGGCAGAGAATCCAGGTAACCGGCCGAGGCCAGTTTAACGGTTTTCAGGTTCATTTCCGGTGATGTCCCGCCCACAACCACCGCCAGGTGATAAGGAGGGCAGGCCGCCGTCCCTATGTTTTTTATTTTATCCGTCAAAAAATCCAATAAGGCATCGGGCTGTAAAACCGTTTTCGTGGCTTGATATAGGAAGGTCTTGTTGGAAGAGCCTCCTCCCTTGGCTATAAAGAGGAATTCATAGGTATCGCCCTGATCCGCATAGATATCGATCTGAGCCGGCAGATTACACCCTGTATTTTTCTCTTCATACATGGTCAAGGGAGCATTTTGTGAGTAGCGAAGGTTCAAGGTTGTATAGGCATTGAAGATACCCCTCGATATGGCCTCTTCATCAGAGAAGCCCGTCCAAACCCCCTGCCCCTTTTTCCCGATCACAATCGCCGTTCCCGTATCCTGACACATGGGAAAGACGCCTTCAGCGGAGATCACGGCGTTCTTCAACATTTCAAGGGCTACGTACCGGTCATTGTTCGATGCCTCCGGGTCCTTGAGTATATCCGCCATTTGTTGGAGATGAGATGATCGTAAAAGGTGGGAGACGTCCTTGAAGGCTTCCTCGGCGAGAAGGGTTAATGCCTCCGGACTGATCCGGGTAATCGATTGGTCTTCAAATCGACTAACGGTAATATGTTCACTTGAGATAAGCCGGTACACCGTGGAATCTTCACCAATGGGGAAAATATCTTGATATATAAACGTCGGTGCTTGAGGGTTACTCATAAATCATTAACTCCGTCTGTTTTGATCATCTGCGAGTTTTCGAACGGCGGTCGCTGATTGCTGTAAGGCTTTGTTCTCTTCATCGGTTATATCGTTCTACAAACCTGTTCAATAGCCGCTGCCATGGCCTCATCCTCTTTTCGGATATCTTCGAGGGTCTTGGGTTTTACTGCCGGCGGCATCTTTTCCAGGCCATATTTCCATTTCAGAAACTGTTCCCCCGTGGTGGGATAAAGGGCAAAGATGAGTAAATCAAAATCATCTTTTGCCAGATCTCCGACTTTTTCCCTGGCTTTTTCCAATTCAGGTTCTAAATAGTCGGCCGCCCTTCCCGTAACCGGTGTTTCACCACGTTTATATCCTTTCAGGATTTTCTTCTGGATTTCAGGGTCCACCGGGATGGGGGTCTTCCCATACAATCCATAGGCCAAATCCTTCACCTCATTAGTGACCATCTTGTAACGTCCGAACAATACATTTAGCACGGCCTGAACCCCCACAATCTGGCTGGTGGGCGTAACCAAAGGCGGCATGCCCAATTCTTTTCGAGCGACGGCCACCTCCTTATAAACTTCGGCCAAGCGGTGCAGGGCCTTGGCCTCGGTGAGCTGGCTGACGAGATTGGAGATCATGCCGCCCGGCACTTGGTGAGCCAACACACCCGTATCAATCACGGACATCCGGTGTTTGGCCAGATAATCCCGATATTTCGGGGCAACCGTTTCAATATAATCGTCCAGCTCAAGGAGAAGCCTTAAACTGAATCCAGAATCTCTCGTAGTTCCGTAAAGCGTCGCCACAATCGGCTCTACGGCCGGTTGAGAGGTTCTCAGGGCAAACGGGGCAAGACAGGTATCAATGATGTCCACCCCCGCCTTGATGGCTTCCAGGTAGACCATGGACGCCATGCCGCTTGTGTAGTGGGTGTGCAGGTGGATCGGAACGGTGATGACCTTCTTCAGTTCAGTGATGAGCTCGGCGATATCAAAAGGGGCCATAATACCGGCCATGTCCTTTAGACAAAGGGTGTCCGCGCCCATATCCTGTAGCTCTTTGGCCTTATTCAGATAATATTCCAGATTGAATACATCCCCCCCCATACGCCTTTCCGTAAGGCTGTAACAGATGGTGCCTTGAAAATGCTTGCCGTTGGCCTTTATCCTTTCCACCACGGTCTTAAAATTGCGGAAATCATTCAATGCATCAAAAACACGAAAGATATCCATGCCTGCTTCGCAGGTCTTATCCACGAATAACCTCGCCACATCATCGGCATAATTGCGATATCCGACCAGATTCTGGCCCCTTAAGAGCATGGAAAACGGAGTTTTGGTGATATGCTTTTTAAGGGTTCGGATTCGATCAAAGGGATCCTCCCCTAGGAATCGATGCATCGAATCGAAGGTCGCACCCCCCCATACTTCCATGGCCCAGAAACCTACGCTGTCCATCTTTTCGGCTATGGGTAGCATGTCTTCCGTTCTCATCCTTGTGGCTAATAAAGATTGGTGTCCGTCTCTAAAAGTGTTGTCTTGAATCTTAATGGGGTTTTTCGGCCCGTCTTCTAACAAATTGTTCATTCCTCTTCTCCTTTAAATCTGATATCACGCCTCCCGTAAAAATATAATGGAGGGTTTTTGCCAAGGAGCGCTAATCTCAAAGGCAAACTTTTTTTATACCTAGAAAATAATTTGGAGTCAACCACACATCAATCTCGAAATGCTAAAATTGAAGGTGAAAGCGTTTCGGTCCAAATATCAGTGCGTCATTTAGGGAAAAAATGAAAAGAGCCAAAATGGAAGAGCATAAGGTTGCTGTCCAACATCCCAGCAGGTCGTTTATATCAGGGCCTTTTGCTTTTTTTCTCCAACTCCTGGGCCTGCACAACGGTGATGGCCATCACGTTGATCACATTTTCCATATCCGTATTCCGGGGAAGGACGTTAAAGGGCTTGCTGATACCCATCAAAAGCGGACCTACGGCCTTGGCCCCGCCAAAACAGTCAAGAAGCTTATAGGCCACATTGGCCGATGTCAGGCCCGGAAAAATCAGCACATTGGCAGGTCCACCCAATTTGTTGAACGGATACTCCTTTTCCAGCAGCTCGGCGACCACCGCCACATCAGCCCGCATTTCACCGTCAATAATCAGATCGGGGGTTCTCTCCCTGACAATCTGCACGGCCCGCTTGACCCGCTCTGACTCAGGGTGACGCGTTGATCCGAAATTGGAAAAAGATATCATGGCCACCTTGGGTCTCACATCAAAAAATTCCGCCATCTCTGCCGCTAGAATAGCGATCTCCGCCAATTCTTCAGAGCTTGGCGCGATATTGACCGTTGCATCGGCAAAAAAGAAGTTATCCTTCTTCGAGATCATGAGATAGACACCAGAGACCTTGGAAACCCCTTGACGCCGTGAAATAACCTGCAGGACCGGGCGGATGGCATCCGAATAGTCTCGGTCTATCCCATGAACCTGCCCATCCACCAGCCCTGCCGCCACCATCATGGCCCCAAAAATATGAGCACTGTGCAGTTGTCTCCGGGTCTCAGAGACAGACCACCCCTTCCGGCATCGCAAGTTGAAAAGCGGCTCCACAAATTCATTCTGAAGCGGGCTCTTTTCGATATCCACTATCTCTATACCATCAAGAGGAATGCGCAACCCATTGGCCAGGGAACGGATTTCATCCTCATTGCCCAACAACAACGGCTTACATATGCCGTTCCGAGCGGCCTGATAAGCGGCCCGCAGGATGACCGGATGATTGCCCTCGGGCAACACAACACGCTTCGGATCAAGCTGGGCACGGGTAATGATCTTTCTCATGATTTCCCGCTCAGGCCCAAGCCTCGCTTCCAGGCTCTGGATGTATTGATTATGACCCGGCAGTTGAATCCTGGCCACACCACACTCGATAGCCGCCTTTGCCACGGCCGGCGCCACCGTGAGAAGAACCCTCGAATCCAATGGCTTGGGGATGATATATTCCGCTCCAAAGTGAATGGGTTTCCCACCATAGGCCCTGATGACGGAATCCGGGACATCATCACGCGCGAGCCCGGCCAGCGCTTGAACCGCCGCAATCTTCATCTCCTCATTGATGGTCCTGGCTCGAACATCCATTGCCCCTCGAAAGATAAAGGGAAATCCAAGAACGTTGTTGACTTGATTGGGATAATCCGAGCGACCCGTTGCGATAATGGCATCGGGCCGTACCATCTTGGCCTCTTCATAATCAATCTCGGGATAGGGATTAGCAAGAGGGAAAATGATCGGCTTTTCACCCATCGCCTTGAGGATTTCAGGCGTAAAAGCCCCCTTTACCGAAAGACCGATCAATACATCCGCGCCCCGGGCCGCGTCTTCAAGTGTCCGCTTGTCCGTCTCCATGGCGAAAGCCGCCTTGTAGGGGTTGAGTTCTTCTTCCCGGGCTTTGCAGACAACGCCTTTTGAATCCACGAGAATGAGATTTTCCTTCTTCACTCCCAGTTGTAGATACATCTTGGCGCAGGCAATAGCAGCAGCCCCCGCACCGTTGATCACCACCATGATATCACCCATCTTACGGTC
Source organism: Deltaproteobacteria bacterium (assembly GCA_016930835.1). Classification (GTDB taxonomy): domain Bacteria; phylum Desulfobacterota; class DSM-4660; order Desulfatiglandales; family HGW-15; genus JAFGGA01. Next base: position 20,601 of record JAFGGA010000104.1, on the reverse strand, counting down.
GGTCAGATCACATGCGTTGATCAGGGCGGCCGCTGAAATAATGGCCGTGCCGTGCTGATCATCATGGAAAACCGGTATCGACATCTGCCGCACCAACTCCTCTTCAATATAAAAACAATCCGGGGCCTTGATATCCTCCAGGTTGATACCCCCAAAAGTGGGTTCAAGCAATTTGACCGTACGGATGATTTCATCCGGGTCCTGGGTATCCAACTCAATGTCAAAAACATCCAAATCCGCAAAACGCTTGAAAAGGATCGCCTTGCCTTCCATGACCGGCTTCCCGGCCAAGGCTCCAATATTCCCAAGTCCGAGTACGGCGCTGCCGTTTGAAACAACACCAACCAAGTTCCCACGTGTCGTGTAATCAAACGAAAGCTCAGGGTTTCCATATATCCGCATACAAGGTACGGCCACACCCGGGGTATAGGCCAAGCTTAAATCAGATTGTGATAAACATGGCTTGGTGGAAACAACCTCTATCTTTCCCGGTCGGGGATGGCTATGATAACGTAAGGCTTCGTTTTCATCTATCATCGCTTGATTTCTCTAATTACATGTTTTTAGTATGAGGCAAAACTTGGACGAAAATGCTCGTTCTCAATCCCGCATGAACAATCCAATCATCTTATCCATTCATCCATGCCCAACAATAAATCCTTCGGGACTTATAAAAAAAACTATTTTCGTAACAATCTTGGTTTTTCTAAGTCCAAACGATTGGATTCCGCGATCAAGTCGCGGAATGACCGTGTAAAAACCAAAGGTGCTGGTCTCGTAAAAAGTTGAGAAATACGCGTTTTTGTCATTCCGGCCTGCCTGTGCATGTCCGCATGCAGACAGTCGAAGGCCGGAATCCAGCCTTTTCAGGTAGTTACATGGGCTCTGGACCCCGGCGGCAGTCTATCCCGTCCTTGATACGGGACCGAGGTGACGACTTTTTACGAGTTCATCAAAGGTAATCACTTACAGTCGCGTAACCAAAAACTAGGCTGGTCATTCCGCGACTTGATCGCGGAATCCATAGGTCAGCGCCAAATTTTTCAAAAATCTAAAATGATACCTATTTTCAAATATGATCATCAATCGGAGGAAGGTAGGGGCTTAGGTTCCTGAACCTGCATCTCCTTATCGCAACATTTTGTCGTGCCTTCACCGGCCTTTGTACAAAGAATTTCGGTACCGCATACTTCGCAACGATACCTCTTGCCCAGTTGACTCATCATTCAACAGCCCTCCTCATTTTTTCTCTTCCATAGGCTGGCCGCAGCATTTCAGCTGGCCATCCCCACCGCGGGTGACGATAAATTCCGCTCCGCACTTACTGCATTTGTATCTTTTTCCTGCCTTGTTTGCCACTGGTTACTCTCTCCTTTTCTCATTTGTTTAACCTCTCTGCTTGGAGTCCTGCTCATGGAGAATCTTTTTGAGAACCTTTCCCATGGGATTCCGGTCGTTCATCCAGAAAGGCGACATCAAATCCTTCCGTGAAATTGAAATGGGATGAGACAAGAACAGGCTTCCATGGGTTATATTAAATGGATTCTTTCACGGTTTCACCGAGTGAACCCAGGTTTTTGATCACCCTGATCCCCGCCCTTTCGAGCGCCGCTATCTTATCCTCAGCCTTTCCCTGACCGCCTGAAATAATCGCCCCTGCATGTCCCATTCTTTTACCGGGCGGGGCTGTCTGGCCTGCGATAAATGCGAAGACGGGCTTATTGAATTCACTTTCGATATATTCTGCTGCTTCCTCTTCAGCAGAGCCGCCTATCTCACCGATGAGGACCACGGCTTCTGTTGTATCATCGCGATGAAATCTCCTGAGATGATCGATAAAGGATGTCCCGATGATAGGATCGCCTCCGATACCTATACAGGTCGATTGTCCCAGTCCGGCCCTTGTCAACTGGTCTACCATTTCATAAGTCAGCGTTCCACTGCGAGAGATAACCCCTATGGTCCCGGGTTTATGTATAGGACCTGGCATGATGCCGACTTTTGTCTTGCCGGGTGAAATGATACCCGGACAATTAGGACCTATAAGCACGATTCCCCGGCTCCTGATAAAAGATGCAACCCTTACCATGTCAAGGGTCGGTATCCCTTCTGTTATACACACAATGACACCTATGCCCGCGGAAGCGGCCTCCAGGATGGAATCGGCCGCAAACGGCGGAGGCACAAATATTATTGAAACGTTAACCCCCTCATTATCCACTGCATCCTTGACCCTGTTAAATACAGGGATGCCGTCCAGTTTCATCCCGCCTTTCCCTGGAGTGACTCCTGCTGCCACAACAGTCCCGTAAGACACCATCTGTTGTGTATGGAATGTGCCCTCATTCCCAGTGATCCCCTGCACCAAAACACGTGACTCTTCATTAACAAGTATACTCATCTGTTATCCTATCGAATGTATTCGGTTGGTTTGGAAAGCTAAACGGTTATGGATACTGCGCGTGTTACGAGATCCGCCGCCTCATTCATATCTTTTGCCACCATAAATTTCAGATCCGACTCCTCAAGTATTTTCCTGCCGTCTTCAACATTCGTACCTTCAAGCCTGACAATAACCGGGACCTTTATATGGGTCTTTTCCGCCGCGGCAAGGACACCCCTGGCAAGGACGTCACATCTCAGGATTCCGCCAAAGATATTAATGAATATCGCCTTCACCTTTTCATCCATAAGAATGATTTCAAGGCCCTTTGTCACCATCTCTTCACTGGCTCCGCCGCCGACGTCCAAAAAATTGGCTGGCTCCGCACCGGCCATTTTGATCAGGTCCATGGTGGCCATGGCCAGGCCTGCCCCGTTCACCATGGCCCCGATATTTCCATCTAGCTTGATGTAATTAAGATGATATTTAGCGGCCTCCCTTTCAAGGTGTTCCTTTTCCAGCGGATCATCCAGATCCGCCATGGCCTTTCTCCGGAAAAGGGCGTTGTCATCAATGTTTATCTTTGCGTCCAGGGCGATGACATCCCCCTTTTTGGTGGTCACCAAGGGATTTATCTCCGCTAGAGAACAATCCAGTTCCATAAATACCGTATAAAGACGGCTGATAATATTTGTCAATTCTTTCAGGGTGTTCGGACCGGGGAGCGGATCAAGACCATAGGCCAGTTTCTTTGCGACAAAAGGTGACCATCCCATATCAAAAGGAATATGTTCATTCATCAATTGCTCAGGGGATACTCTGGCAACCTCCTCGATATCCATCCCGCCTACCTGACTGAAAATAATGACAGGCTCGGCCTTTGATCGGTCTATGGTCATCGCCAGATATAGCTCTCTTTCGATCTCCACCGCTTCCTCAATCAATAGCTTTGTGACTCTTTTACCTTCCGGTCCCGTCTGTTCCGAAATCAAAGGCCGACCGAGTATCTCTTTCGCCGCCTGTTTCAGTTGCTCCAAAGAATCCGCTATGCGAACACCGCCGGCTTTTCCTCTCCCCCCGGCATGCACCTGAGCCTTCACAACCCATGGAGGTCCATTAATGTTCCGCGCCGATTCTATGACCTTGTCCACTGATCCAGCTACTTCTCCGGCCGGTACGCGAATATGATATCTTCTAAATATCTCTTTTGCCTGGTATTCATGTAATTTCATCGTCTTTCTCTTTTTAACCTATAAAGGAATATTACCGTGTCTTTTCTCCGGGAGAGACTCCCTTTTTTCCTCCAGCATCGTCAGGGAATGGATGAGTCGCGGGCGGGTGTTTTCAGGAAAAATGATCTGGTCAATATAGCCCATTTCAGCCGCCTTGAAGGGGCTGGCGAAATTATTACGGTACTCTTTAATTAACCGCTCCCGAGTGGTTTCTTTGTCTTCCGCCTTTTGGATTTTTTTCCTGAATACAATGTCCACGGCCCCTTCGGGCCCCATCACGGCGATTTCCGCGGTGGGGTATGCTAAATTAATATCTCCCCCGTGATGCTTGCTCGACATCACGTCGTAGGCCCCTCCATAAGCTTTCCGTGTAATAATGGTGATTTTGGGCACCGTTGCTTCACAGTAAGCATAGATGATTTTCGCACCGTGTTTAATGATCCCTCCGTGCTCCTGATTCACCCCGGGTAAAAATCCGGGCACGTCTACAAAGGTTATCAGTGGAATATTGTAGCAATCGCATGTCCTTACAAATCGGGAACACTTCAATGAAGCATTAATATCCAGGCAGCCGGCCAGAAATCGTGGCTGGTTGGCCACGATTCCCACAACCCTGCCATCCAACCTGCCGAACCCGATCACAATGTTCTTGGCAAAATGTTCCTGTATTTCAAAAAAATCCTGGTCGTCCAAAACCGTGCGGATAATCTTCTTGATATCGTAAGGCAATTTAGGGTTTGTAGGTACAATGGAATTCAGGGATTTGTCTCTCCGATTCGGGTCGTCCGTGCAATCCCAGCGTGGGGGTCGCTCCCTGTAATTTTGAGGTAAATATCGCAAAAGCTGCTTTACACGATCCAGGGCGTCCTTATCCGAGTCCTCGGCAAACTGGGCCACACCGCTCTTGCTGTTATGGGTCATGGCTCCCCCGAGATTTTCAGCCGAAACATCCTCTGAGTTCACAGCCTTGATCACCTGAGGGCCGGTAACGAACATGTTGCTCGAATTCTTGACCATGATCGTAAAATCCGTCAAGGCAGGCGAATAAACCGCACCCCCGGCGCAAGGGCCCATGATGAGCGATATCTGAGGAACTACCCCTGAGGCCCGGACATTCCTCCTGAATATCTCCCCGTAACCTCCCAGGCTCACGATTCCTTCCTGTATCCGTGCACCGCCTGAATCGTTGAGCCCGATGATGGGTGCTCCATTTTTCAACGCAAGGTCCATGATCTTGCAGACTTTCTCCCCGAAAGCTCCGCTCAAAGAGCCACCGAATACCGTGAAATCCTGCGAGAAGATAAAAATTTTTCGGCCGTTTATCTTCCCGTAGCCTGTAACCACGCCATCTCCCGGAATCTTCTCCTTGTCCATATCAAAATCGCTGCAACGGTGAACCACGAATTTATCGATTTCCTCGAAACTGTCCTTATCAAGGAGATAATGAATCCTTTCACGGGCGGTCATCTTTCCTTTGGCATGCTGCGCATCAATCCGCCTCTGTCCTCCGCCCAACTCTGCCCTGATATTTCTTTTCTCTAATTCCTTTAACTTGGTTTCAATATCCATGGCGAATTCCCGAACTTATTTATATTGTATGGTGAAATCCGTTGATTATATGAAAAAGCTATCCCCTTAAGGCAATATCACTCCCTAAATAATGTGAATGGCGCGGATAAAGGTCTTTGCTTCCTTTATGGCAGGTATTTGGTGCGGATATTATCGGCCGGAATACTACACCGGGTGTACGCACGGGAAAGATCCAGTTAGTGTCCATTCACCAGTCCCCCCTTCCCCCCGCGGGAGGGTTAGGGGGAGGGAATTTCGGGCGTTTCTGGATGGGCACGAATTCGTAATTGGATTCCAATCATTCCTTAAAGAAAGCCCTTTAAGCCAAAAACATTCGACCTTACAAACGCTGTTGAAGGATCAGGACCCCTGTTTTAACGGACGGAATTTTGGCAGCGCATATTCATCGGTGATATCTTCCCACACTACCTCCACATCCATGTCACATTTTAGTGCATCAATATCGCAATCAACGATATTGCTTCTGAAACGGGTGCCCTCTTCCAGGTCGATTATGGCCACGACATAAGGCACATCATCCTGAAATCCTTGCGGTGGATAGGCCATAATCGTGGAAAAGGAATAGATCTTCCCTTTTCCGCTCGCCTGGATGAATTCAAGGTTACCGGATAAGCAATTCGGGCAAAGCATCCTCACGGAACGGCGATTGATTTCTCCACAATCACGACATTTTTGAATAAGCAGTTGGTGTTTTTTACATCCATCCCAGAATTCTTTTTGCGCCTGAAACTCAATAATAGGTAATGGTTTTTGATATTCACTCATGGTTTCTCCTTTCCAAGCACCATCATATGGGTATCTGCATAGTATCCACCGGTACTTGTTTCTACTGCAATCTTGGCATCTTTAACCTGCCTGTCACCTGCTTTTCCCATCAATTGTCTCACCGCTTCAACAAGGATTGCAAAACTGCCTCCTCCTCCCGTGTGCCCTTGGGAAAGCATCCCCCCGTTGGTCGTCATCGGTAAACTTCCTCCAGGCCAAGTATGACCTTCATAAACAAATCGTCCAGCCTCTCCTTTCTTGCAAAGGCCGAGGCCTTCAAGGGCGATCAAAGATATTACTGGATAGGAATCATAAAGCTCCGCAATATCGACATCCTCGGGCCCGATTCCGGCCATCTCATAGGCCTCCTTCGCTACCTGCGGATAGGAAAGGGCCGCCATATCCGGCGCATAGGTCGCATTGAAATGGGTTACAACCGAGCCAAATCCAAGAGGATAGACCGGGGGATTTCGAAGATCCTTTGCCCGTTCATCAGAGGTTACAATGAGCGCCGACCCCCCGTCGCATAGAATGTTACATTCCATCGCGTGCAACGGTGTGGTGATCATCTTTGATTTCAAGACATCTTCTATGGTGAGGGGTTTTTGGAATCGGGCATTGGGATTCAATTGCGCCCATTTCCGATTGGAAACGCAAACCGACGCAAGCTGCTCAGGAGTTGTTCCTGTTTCGTGGATGTATCTTTGGGTTATCAACCCCATAATCGTATTCATTCCCATCCCAAAAGGATCATCCACACGGCCGAAAGCATCACTGGAAACTGCTAATTTTTCTGAATGAGAAATAAGTACTGTCTTTGAAAATCCTTGTCCAACCATAGCGACTGCGAGTTCAAGCATGTCGCTGCTGCTGGAGCCTCCACTAAACAGCATGAAATTTCGCTTTACCTTCCCACATAAACCCAATTCGTCAGCTAAAAGCCCTACACCCAGGTCGCGCCCGTACCTGGCATTGAATATCACCCCACAGGCCATAACGGTATCAATTTCGTCTTTGGATATCCCCGCATCCTCTATGGCCATCTTGCAACTCTCCAGCGCATGCTGAAGAGCCGGACGTTCGGGGAATTTCCCCGTGGGAACTTCTCCTGTCCCGACAATAGCGACTTTTCCTTGAAATTTATCCATGTCATCTCCTCGATTCTTGATGTAATTGAATAATGAAGCATCTTGTTGGGATGCTTAGGGTCCTACAATGATAACCGAGACGGTGCATCCTCCAGGCGTGCCGCCAAGATTATGAGTAAGGCCCAGCTCGGCGTTCTTGACCTGCCTCGGACCGGCCTTGCCCTGTATCTGCTTGTAGACTTCATAGACCATCCTAAGACCCGTAGCGCCAATGGGATGCCCAAAGCACTTCAGACCGCCGTCCATATTGACCGGAAGTTCACCGGTCAATTCGAAGGTCCCCGCATCGACGTCCTCCTTGCAGCCGCCTCTGGCCGAGAATTGCAGATCTTCATAAATGGCCGCTTCTGTGATGGAAAAACAGTCATGCACTTCAGCCATGCTGATCTCCTTCCTGGGATTCTTGATGCCGGCTTCTTCATAGGCCGCCTGACCCGCCCGATAGGTCTCCTTCACGGAGGTCCAGTCATGTTTGGGATTCATATAACCCTCACAGGGACCCACCGCGATCTGCATCGCCTTGATATAGACGGGATCCGGCCTAAAATTTTTTGCCATGTCTTTTCTCACAAGCACAGCCGCGGCGCATCCATCGCTTACTCCGCAGCAGTCCAGGAGTCCCAATGGCCAAGCAATCACAGGTGCCTTCAGAACCTGTTCAACCGTGATTTCTTTTCGGAAATGCGCTTTGGGGGACATGGTTCCATTGTGATGATTCTTTACCATGATCTTGGCAAGCATGGTCCTTCCTTCTTCAGCAGACAATCCATACTTATTAAAATAGCTCGTGGCCAGCATGGCAAAATGCCCTGGTGCGGTAAAATTCCTTGCCCGAAAAGTCCCGGGAGCGGTACCCACATTTCCCATGGCCAGATCATCCGTAGGGAGCCCGCTATTACCTGAATCCTTGAGCTTTTCAACACCTAGGACCAACGCCACATCAATCACACCTGATGCCACGGCATAAGCTGCATTTCTGAAAGCGTCCGATGCCGTCGCGCACATGTTTTCTATGCGTGTAATGGGTTTGTATTTCATCTTGAGTATGGTTGCCAAGGGCATGCTCGGAGCCGGCAGATTGGTCCAAAATGAGCCGATCCATGCGGCCTGGACATCCTTAGAAGAGATTCCAGCATCTTCATATGCCTCGGATACCGCGTCAATGATCATATCGCCGGCACTCATGTTCCAGTTTTCACCGAACTTGGTGCATCCCATTCCAACAATGGCAACCTTGTCTTTGATGCCTTCCATCTTGTTATTACCTCCAATTATCCAAATCAAAATAGCTGTAGCGATCTTATCAAATGTCCCGCAATAAACCGACGATACGGCAAAGGTCCTAGCGTATGGGACGAGACTTCCACCAATAGACCCTAATTCCCTCCACCTCGCGAAATCGTCTGAACGTCATTTCCACGGGCGTGCCTACCTTGATCTGATCCGGATCCCTATCGGTCACATCAAGCATGATTCGGCCTCCACCATCAAAATCCACTGCTGCTAGCGTTGTAGGAGGATCCGCCGATACTGCAAGGTTGTCATGAGAAAAAGTCACGATTTTCCCCTGTTTGTCAGCAAAGGAGTAATATTCGAAATTGTCTTTGCTTTCGCACTCCATGCATATTCGCTGGGCTGGGTATTGGACCGTACCGCATTTTTTACACTTGGATCCATTCAGTGCCAGGCCGGATTTCTGATCCCGGTAAAGCGCTACCGCTGAGGGCTGCTCCATCCTAGGTCGTTTCGGCGGATCGGTTTGAATGATATCTCTCCAACGGAGATACTTTTGATAGGTGGTGAATGCCTTAACATCCAGGTTCCGCTTGAAACTTTGCTTCTGTTGGGCCTGTTCAATGCCTTTCTTTACAGAGACAGCCAGAACATCACACCCATCTCCATAAGAAACCCAAAGAATTTTATCTCCCACCTTTGCGCTCTCCAAGGCCTGAGCCAAAAGAGCTAGACCGTGGGCAGACCCCATATTTCCGGTCAAACCCCACAGGGAGTCTGCCGCTTGTATTTTCGGATCAAAACCGAGTTTTTGCACAACTCCATTGGTGTATCCGGGGTTGGATGCATAAAAGAGGGCCCGTGAAAAATCCTTGGGATTTAAACTGAATGCCTTTAATGCTTCCATGACTGCCGATGGGACGATTTTCCCGTAGCCCATCTCTCTAACAAAACGATCTTCCCAGAAACGCACGAATTTTTCCCCGGAGGGCCTGTAGATATCGTAGATTTCCTCATTCATGCTAAAAACATGATCAATGGTTGCTATCACATCAGAGTCACCAAGCAGTAGGGCCGCGGCCCCGTCACCGAATTCGAGTTCCCTGGATCCGTTGGGAAGACTAAGACGCATGTCTGAAGCCCCGATCAAAACATTTCTCGCTGACTTGCCTCTGATGCTGTCAAGGGCCAGCATGATCGCATTGCTCGTGGATCGGAGACTTCCTGAGATGTCAGTGGTCAAGACCTGCTTTGGCAAATCAAGTGCCGTAGCCACAAGGGCCGAGGATTGTTTTTCGCTATATGGGAACGTGGTTGAAGCGAGGTAAAACCTTTCCACACAATCCTTGTCCAGTCCCCCCAAACAGTCCCGGCAAGCTTCTACGGCCATGGTTAGGGTGTCTTCATCAAAATTGGCTACGGTTCTTTCTCCAGACGTTTGATAGCTGCTCCAGAACTTACCCACATCTGCGCGGTTCAATCGGTAATAAGGTAAATAAACTCCAAAGGACTTGATTCCGACCATATTGACCTCCAAAAAATTTCTTACTCAAAATTCCAACTGTGACATATTACATTATGCCTGCGAGTAATCCCTTCATTGGACTCAAGCCACCAAAGTCCCTCCGCTGGATCCCGCCCGCGGCATTCGGCAATTCCGCTGTCCTGCAAAATCGTCCTTGACCCTGCGGAATGACTGAAAAAGGCGCGTTCTAAGCGCTGCATGATAAGATTTTGGTTCAAGAAAAGATAATCAGGACCAGTGCCCGGTATAGAGGCTGGCTTTATGCCTTTTGACCTAAAGACCGAGCTGCTTTCCAATGATGTTCTTCTGAATCTGTGTCGCACCCCCACCGATGGACAGTACCAACACATCCCTCAAATATCTCTGGGCGTCATATTCCATGGTGTACCCATATCCTCCCAGAATCTGCACGGCTTGGAGGGCGACCTTTTTCGCCACCTCCGCACAGAAATACTTTGACATCGATGTCTCTTTCACGGCGTCCAGACCTTGAATAGTCCTCCAGCCGGCATAATATGCGAGCTGTCTCGCCGCTTCGAGCTCGGTAGCCATCTCCACAAGCATATGTTGAATCGCCTGGAAGCGTCCGATAGGCCGACCAAATTGTTCGCGTTCCTTGGCATAATTTAAAGCGTATTCAAAGGCACCCTGACCAATTCCAAGCGCACATGCTGAAAGAAGCAACCTTTCTTCATTAAGTAGCCTCATCATCATGTCCCACCCTTGATTCACACATTCAGGCCCTCCAAGGACATTCTCAAGGGGAACCTCCACATCGTCATAATATACTTCGCATGTATTTGATCCCCTGTAACCTAAATCTTTGATCGGCCGTACGCTGAACCCGGGTGATTTGGCGTCCACTATAAAATCCGTAATCCCTCCGAATTTAGATTCCGCCGTGCGTGCGTTGGTTATTACATAGTCAGCTACACCGGCTCCCGTTATAAATATTTTGCTTCCATTGATCACATATCGTCCATCTTTAAGCTCAGCTTTTGTACGAATGCTGGCTGCGTCCGAACCAGCATTCGGCTCCGTGAGAGCATATGCAAATATCAACTCGCCTTTAACCAATTTTGGCAGGTATTTTTTCTTTTGCACTTCGTTTCCATTTGTTCCGATGATACTGTTGCCGTAAAGCATGATATTACCGGTGGCCCAAGCTAACACTGGACATATCTTTGACATTTCTTCCTGCATGATCATGTTATCGACAACCGTGCCTCCCTGGCCCCCATATTCTTCCGCTACATTCAACCCCATGAATCCAAGATCTATAAGCTTTTTGAGATATTTCATGGGAAATTCATCTTTTTCATCAATTTCTCTCGCGCCTTCTCGCGTGACTTCTTTTTCCATAAATCTCTGGATCGTATCTTTTATGCTGATCTGTTCTTCTGACAAACTATATTCCATTTCATTCTCCTGCAAAAAAATTAAATGAAATTCAAAAAATACTTGACTTTGAATAAAGCTTAAATTATCAAAAAATTGTTGTCAAGTTTTTTTCGAATTAAAATTAATAAAAAATGAAGTACTCATATAACTATTCCTGCTTCATGGAAAAAATAGGCATGAGTATTTTGATTTTATGGATAATTTTATTAATGTAACCTGGTATTTTGCATGATCACCGAAAACAAATCAAAATGAATGGAATATCTAAATCGCCAAATAAACAATAGAATTCATTAGTTTTTCAAAAATTCGTTTCCAACAGTTATGTGATGCTCAATTTTCTAAAAAGGAGGATAGAATTATGAAGAAAAAAATATATCTACTAAGCTCGATTCCCGGCACCGAAGAGTACCTAAAGTATGGAGGATCTTATATTGAAATGTCGAGGAAGACGGCGGAAAAAGCCAAGCAACCGGATACTGAATTGATACGCAGGGCTTGTCCCCCCGGCTTCTGGAAAGCACGTCACACAACCATTGACTATCTGGAAAACGGTTTGATGGTGCCCACCATTTGTAAGACCGCCATTAATGCCGAAAAGGAAGGGGCTGATGCGATAATCGTCACATGTACGAATGATCCCGGGTTGCGATTCTTGAGACAACTGCTCGATATCCCCGTCGTTGCCGAATTTGAATCAACCATGCATGTGGCCTGCATGATGGGCTACAAGTTTGGTGTCTTATCCTGGCCGATCATCCCATACATGAAGCGCGGAGAACAGTTGATCAGCGAGTACGGTTTGCAATCACACGCTATCGCGGAACCTTTTGAACCGGTGATCGAGCCCGGCCCAAAGGCCGACATTGAGATCATCCAACAAGGATATAGCGATCCAAAGGCATTTGCCGAAAAGCATTTTATCCCCGCGGCCCGGAGGCTGATTAAAAGAGGGGCTGAAGCCATTATTATGCATAGCACGGGGCTTAGCCTGATTGCTGAGAACGCCGGATTGCGGAGGATAGAGGCAGGTGACATGCCTGGAGTGCCAAAAGGCGCGGCGGTTCCACTCCTTGAAAATGTAACCGTCCCCATTAAGATGGCAGAGCTGATGATTGACCTGTATAGGTCCGGGATCCCCAGTGTGGGGAGGGTGGGACTCTATCAAAAGGTGGATCAGCTGGTTAAGGAGGACGATTTGAAACAAATTAGAGAGGCTTTCGAAAAAGACTGGCAACCCCTTCCGATGCCGAAACCCAAAAAGAAATAATTTTAACGATCTCGCAAAAAGTCGGAAAACACCTGTTTTGGTCATTCCGGTAAAAACCGGAATCCAGTCTTTTCAAATAGTTATAGGGACTCTGGACCCCGGCCTTCGCCGGGGTGACGACTTTTTACGAAACCATCAATTTTAACAGGAAAAGGCCATCTGTCGGCCTGGATGGAGGAAAAAACATGAAGCAGTTGTTTGAGACGTCTGAAATCAACGGCATGATCCTGAAAAACAGGTTTATACGTTCCGCCACATGGGAAGGGATGGCCACCAGAGAGGGCATGTGCACTCCCCGCTTGATCGAATTGGTCAAAAATTTGGCAAAGGGAGAAATCGGACTCATTGTTTCCAGTTCCGCATATGTACAAGAAAAAGGCAGAGCGGTACCCACGGGACTTCTTATTGATGATGACCAATATATTTCAGGGCTTAAAAAGATGGTCGATGCCGTGCATGCGGAAGGGGTGCCGATCGTAGGCCAGATCGGACACGTTGGTCTCTACGCCGATCCGCGCGTGACACATGATAATAGGCCTTTTGCGCCTTCCGTTGTCCCGACTTCTCAGTACAGGCTCTGGCTCAAGTTGGCTCATTTTGATGACATCCCTGAGACCTTCTTTGAAGCAATGACCCATCACGACATCCAAGGCGTTGTGGAAGCGTACGGTGAAGCAGCCAATCGCGTAAAAAAGGCTGGTTTCGACGGTGTGCAGATCCACGCATGTCATGGATACCTGCTGAATCAGTTTCTCGGCCTTGTTTACAACAAGCGAGAAGACGAATACGGCGGGACGCTCGATAATAGGTCCAGATTTCTTCTGGAGGTTGTTAAACATGTACGAGAAAGAATCGGGAACTCTTACCCGATGATGATCAAGATGAACTGCCGGGACTTTATGGAAGGAGGCCCCGAGATTGATGATTATTGCCGTGTTGCGGAGATGCTCGAAGAGGCCGGCATAGATGCCATCGAGGTAACGGGTGGAACTTTCTCTTCAGGTTCTAGGAATAGGGCAAGCAGAAGAAAAATCCTCACTGAGGAGCAGGAAGCCTATTTTAGAAGAGAGGCATCCGCCATAAAGAAAAGGGTTGGTAAACCTGTCATCCTTACAGGTGGCATAAGGTCTTTTCATATTGCCGAACAAATCGTGGCCGATAACGAGGCGGACTATATCGGCATCTGCAGGCCGTTCATCAGAGAACCTGACTTGATCAAACGATGGAAATCGGGCGACCATACAAAGGCGGCCTGCGTGTCGGAAAATTTGTGTGCAGTGGAAGCGGCCAAAGGCAATGGAATATACTGTGTGGTTGAAAAGAGAGAGAGGGAAAAGGAATCTCAAACGAGCTAGTTTCCATCCGGAATTGGCCAATCCCTGAAATATTAACACTTGTTCCTGTTCATAATAAGAAAGGAGATTATTCCTATGATAGGAATCACGTCATATGGGGCCTATATCCCCACTTTTCGCCTGAGTCGAGACATGATTGCAAAGGCCTGGGGAAGGGGTTCCCTGGGCGGAGAGAGGGCTGTAGCAAACAATGATGAGGATAGCACCACCATGGCGGTCGGTGCCGTCTTTGATTGTCTTCAAGGCCAAAATCGGCGGGACATCCAAGGCCTTTTCTTCGCTTCAACCACGGCCCCTTACAGTGAAAAACAGATTTCACCCATAGTAGCGAAAACCGTAGACCTGGGGAACGAAATTCTTACTTACGACTTTGCCAACGGCCTTCGGGCCGGGACCTCGGCCTTGCGGGCAGCCATAGATACAGTCGGAAACGGATCGGCCACCAACATCCTTTCCGTCGCCGCAGACTGCCGCCTAGCTTACCCGCAGTCTGACGCGGAACAGGCATTCGGGGATGGAGCCGCGGCTTTGATGGTGGGTAATTCGAAGGTTATCGCCAGCTTTGAAGGACATTATGCCTTGGCAAATGAAATGATGGATGTCTGGAGAAAGACGGAGGACACATTTGTCCAAACATGGGAAGGGCGTTGGGTTTTGGGAGAGGGATATTCCAAACTTATCACCAAAGCCATATCAGGCTTATTGAATAAGAAAGGTATTGATCCGAAGAGCGTGAGTTGGCTTGCTCTTCCAGCTCCGAATTTACGGAGCCATCGCCAGATAGCCCAGAGCCTCGGCTTTGATATGAAAACGCAGGCTGTGGATCCCCTCCTGGCCAATATCGGCGATTGCGGGGCCGCACATCCTCTGATGATTTTGGTTTCTGCTCTGGAGAGGGCCAAATCTGGAGACACCATCCTACTTGCTTCTTACGGAGATGGGGCGGAGGCATTTCTTTTCAAGGTCACGGACGAAATCGTTCAGATGAAAAAAAGACGAGGCATCGAGGGCTATCTGAATACGGGAATTCCCCTGGCTACATACGAGAAATACCTGAGCTATCGCAATCTTCTGGAATCCAAGCCAGGGGAACCTTTTCGGCTGTTACCATCGGCGACCTCCTATTGGAGGGATCAAAATTCCATCCTCAGCTTCCATGGGAGTAAATGCCGCAATTGCGGAACCGTGGGTTTTCCGATTCAGAGGGTTTGTTACACTTGCTTGGCAAAGGATGATTTCGATGAAATCCGTTTATCCGACAAGTTGGGACAGGTCTTTACATACTCTATTGATAACTTGGCCGGCCGCAGCGATGATCCGGTTGTTGTCCAGACCATGGTTGAGACAGAGGAGGATAAAGCGAGGGTTTACTGTATGATGACGGATTGCCGGCCCGAGGAAATTCGTGTGGGTATGCCGGTGGAATTTACCTTCCGCAAGATTTATGAGGGCGCGGGCTTCCATAACTATTTTTGGAAGTGTCGACCGTTAAGGAGAGGGGGAAAATAATATGCAAAGCATCAAGGATAGAGTAGCCATCGTCGGCATGGGATGCTCCAAGTTCGGCGAAAGGTGGGATGCGGGGCTGAATGACCTGGCAATCGAGGCTGTCTATGAGGCTTATCAGGACGCTGGGGTGGGACCAAAGGATATTCAGGCCTGCTATCTGGGCACCGTCAGTGCCCCGCTGACCGGGATTGCAGGAACCGTGGCTTCAGAGGCTTTGAAACTTAGGGATATTCCCGTCATTCGGAACGAAAATTGGTGTGCTTCGGGTCATATTGCAATGATAGAGGCATTCATGGCCGTTGCAAGTGGTATCTATGACGTAGTCTTGGCGCTTGGTGTAGAGAAACTCAAGGACACGGGCTTCCCGGGATTGGGGACGGGACGCGGGATGCATCCGGTAATTGAAGCAAGAAGGACCTCCCCTGGTTCATTTGCCCTGCTTGCCACCCGTTACTTTCATACCTATGGGATAGATCCGCAAAAGGGGAAGGAGATCATCGGAAAAATCGCCATAAAAAATCACCACAACGGGGCTCTGTCTCCTAAAGCCCATTTCCATAATGAAATTACCCTTGAAAACGTTATGAAAGCACCCATAGTGGCTTGGCCCTTGGGTCTCTATGATTGCTGCGGAAACAGCGATGGTGCAGCGGCGGCCATCATCACTCGGACAGACATCGCCAAGCGGTTTCGATCGGATCCGATCTATATTAAAGGGTTCGGGGTGGCAATGGACTCCATGATTCCGCATTTTCGGCCGGAATTCGGATGGACAAGTTTTGATGCGATGGTGAAATCATCCCGAAAAGCCTATGAACAAGCGGGTATCAGCAACCCCAGAGAAGAGATCGATATTGCCGAGGTTCATGACTGTTTCTCGATCACCGAGTTGGCTATCTACGAAGATCTAGGATTTAGTCCAAGGGGAAGGGCAAGTGAAGATATCGAGTCCGGATTTTTCACACTGGAAGGTGGATTGCCCGTTAATACGGATGGGGGGCTGAAATGCTTCGGGCATCCCATGGGTGCCAGCGGGATTCGGATGACCTACGAGATTTATAAACAACTGCAGCAAAAAGTGGATAACCCGAAGCGTCAGGTTAAGAATCCAAGGCGGGGATTGTCTCATACATTTGGTGGCCCCCCGCAATTGAGTGCCGTCGCGATTCTTGGAAATGAAAAAGGGTGAGAACAATAAATGAGTTATAGCCTTCATAGGGACGCATGGGCTGTTTCCTGAGAAGGGTTGGTGGGAAAATTTGACCTATCTGAGACAATCCGTAATGAATACGGGAACACATATCGGAAACATGAAATCAAGCGGCCGAGCCGTTCTGACGGATCCGGAGGCCAAAAAAATACTTCGTGAATATGGCTTGCCTATGGTGGAGGAAACTGTTGCCAAGGATTTTGAGGAGTTGCTGATCCAGGCATCCGCCTTCAGGTATCCCGTTGTGCTCAAAGCCCATGGGACAAAACTCACGCATAAAACAGAAAAGGGACTCGTCCGCTTGTCCCTGCGGAATGAAGAGGATCTTCAAGAGGCGGCGAAACAAATCGCCGCCTCCGCAGGCAGTGACCTCGAGGGGTATTTGGTGCAACCCATGCTTTCCGGCAGGCGGGAATTTATCATGGGATTTGTGCGGGACACTCAGTTCGGTCCGGTTGTTATGTTTGGCCTCGGGGGTATTCTAACAGAGGCCTTGAATGACATCACATTCCGTATTGCACCCTTTGATGAATCCACGGCTGAGGATATGATCAATGAGATCAGGTCAGCCTCGCTTTTGGCCAAGTTTCGAGGGGAAGATGAGGCCGATAGAAAACAGATCATCCAGGCCCTTGTCGGCCTGGCTCGGTTCGGTGTAGAAAATCCTGAAGTCGTCGAAGCGGATATTAATCCTCTCCTCGTCGGGCCAGATGGGCATGTAACCGCCGTAGATGCCCTGGTTGTGCTGGGTCACAGCAGAAATGTTGTTTCCGCCAGTGGAAATTTAGGCTTCCTTGATGCCATGCTTTCCCCTAAAAGTCTTGCCGTGGTGGGTGCCAAGCGCCCCAGTAGCGAAAAAAAATGGTCGGATCTTACAAGCTGCATTGTCAGGTTAGGATATAAAGGGCGTTTCTATCCGATCAATCCAGAGGCTTCCGAAATAGATGGCATTCAGGCCTATCCGGATCTTACTTCTCTACCTGAACCCGTCGATTTGGTTATCGTCTCTGTTCCCGCGCCGCAGGTTCCGGCGGTGCTGCGAGATTGCGTCTCTTCGGGCAACAAGAATGTACATATTTTCACGGCGGGATTCAAAGAAACAGGTGGGGAAGAGGGGCTTAAGCTTCAACGTCAGATCGAGGAAATAGCGGAAAGCGGTGGACTCCGCGTTATTGGTCCTAATTGTATGGGCATATTCAACCCTAAGGTCAGAATCGCTACATGGGCTCCGGCTTCGATGGAGGTTGGACCCGTAGCCTTTATCAGTCAGAGTGGAGGTTTCGCCACCGATCTGACCCGTTACGCAGGGCAATTCGGGATCCATTTTAGTAAGGTGATCAGCTATGGAAATGCCTTAACACTGGACAGCACTGATTTTCTTGAATATCTGGGTAGAGACGATGAGACGAAACTAATCATTCTCTATCTGGAAGGCGTCAAGGACGGAGCAAAACTGTTAAGCTTGGTGAAGGAGATCCGAGATAAAAAACCGATACTCCTCATGAAAGGTGGGTTGACCGCATCAGGCGCCCGAACGGTTAGCTCTCACACCGGGGCCCTGGCCGGCGGGGAGCACGCATGGAATGCATTTTTCCGGCAGACGGGTACCATTAAGGTCACCTCCATCGAGGAAATGACGGACGTGACATTAGCGCTCTTGAATTTGCCTCCACCTCAAGGAGGCCGTGTGGGTGTAATCGGAACAGGAGGTGGGATTGGAGTGGAGGCCGCGGATACCATAACACGGGCGGGGCTTGAATTGCCCGCCCTGACAGAAGGAACAAAAAGGAAACTCGCTGAATTCATTCCGCAGGCCGGTAACTTCATCACGAATCCCGTGGATGCAGGCATACTCTTCAGTCAACTTGGTATGATGGAACGCACGCTTCGCGTTCTTGCCTCGGATCCCATGCTCGATCTGCTTGTTGTTTCCATCCACATAGACTGGTTCTATAACGCCGATCAAGGTGCCCAGATCGAAAAACTGGCCTCCTATTTGGCGGGGCCGGGACGGGAGCAGGCTTCCGGTAAGCCCTTCGTTGTGAGTTTGCGGCGCTATCAAACCGATTCTGGAGTCAAACACTCTGAGGAGGCGGCTCGACAGATCCTTCTGAAAGCAGGTATCCCCGTGTATAAAGGCTTGCAGCGTACCGCTTTTGCCTTGGCAAAAATGGTTGATTACTACCGATTCCGGGGTGGAATCAGGTAATTCTTTCTTTGCGTCATCAGGGCATTTTCATCTTTGGTATTCGCCAGCAATGGAGTCTGGATCTTATCAAAGGAAATAAGCAATAAACGAAATGTAGAGGGGGTAAATATTTATGAATATCAGGGAACTTATTGAATCCAGGGCCGCGGCCACGCCGGAAAAGATCTACCTGTATTTTGAGGATCAAAAAATAACCTATGAAAATTTCAATAGACAGATCAATCGAGCAGCGAATGCCTTTACCAAACTGGGCATCGGAAAAGCCGATCATTTTGCCGTCATGCTACCGAATTCACCGGAATTTCTTTATTCATGGTTTGGTTTGAATAAGATTGGAGCGGTGCAGGTTCCTTTAAATACCAACCTTTCTTCTCCGGAGTTGCAATACATTCTCGAGCATTCAGAGGCTAAAGGCATTGTTATCCATAAAAGCTATTTGCCTGTCCTGACCGGCATTCATCCAGTCCCCCCTCATCTGAAAAGTGTAATTGTCGTTGGTGATGAGGACCATTCCGCTTCGAAAACACTTCATTACCATGACATCATCGCAAACGCCTCCGATGAGTTACCTCCGGTCTCCATAGCGGAGGACGATCCCGCCGTTATCATCTATACATCGGGAACGACCGGAAACCCAAAAGGCGTCCAACTTTCACATCGGTGCTGGATGCTGACAGGGGAATCGTGGACATATATGATCGATGCCAGGGCCGAGGACCGCATCATGACTTCAAACCCCCTTTTCCACGCCAATGCTGAGGCATATTCCACCATTGGGAGCCTGGTTGCCGGAGCCAGCTTAATCCTTTTGCCGAAGTTCAGCAGGTCTCAAATCCTCGAGCAAGCACGCGAGTATCATTCCACGATTCTGGTATCGGTGATGGCGGCCATGCCCATGATATGGAGCCGGCCCAACCAACCCAATGATGCGGAAAATCCCATCCGTCTGATCATGGCCGGCGGCGTTCCTTCCGAATATTATGGAGAATTCCAAAAGCGTTTCGGGGGCGAGGTAGTCACCATTTACTCACTCACTGAGGCTATGTTTGCTATCATGGCTCCAAGAGAGGGGGCGCGGACGAGAAAGCCAACACCTGGTGTCGGCGTGGCAATGGAGCATCCCGATCCCTCGATAGTCAACGAGGTGAAGATCGTCGATGAGAGTGGAAAAGAAGCCCCCAGGGGCGATCATGGGCAGATCATTATTAAAAATCCGGCGGTGATGATCGGTTATTTCAAAGATCCGGAAAAAACGGCCGAAACGAAGCGAGAGGGGTGGATTTATACCGGAGATATCGGTTATCAGGACGAGGAGGGTTATTTTTATTTTGTTGGAAGAAGCAAGGAATTACTTCGCCGCCGGGGAGAGCTTATATCACCAGCTCAGATCGAATCCGTCCTTCTTTCTCACCCCAAGGTACTAGACGGCACGGTCATCGGTGTTCCGACAAATCTGGGGACGGGGGAAGAAGAAGTGAAGGCATATGTGATTCCGCGTCCTGGAGAAAAATTAAACCCTGAAGAACTCGTTTCATGGTGCGAAAAGCATCTAGCGGATTTTAAGGTTCCCAGATATATCGAATTTCGCACAGATTTTCCAAGGACCCCTAAAGGTTCAGTACAGAAAAACGTATTAAAATCAGAAAAAAAAGATCTAACCGTGGATTGTTATGATCGTCTCAAACAATAAGGAGATGGTATGAATGTTTAGCTTGAAGGTGGTATACTCTAGCAGAGGTATTGAAGAGCTGGAGTAGACGGGGCACAGGCT
>JAFGGA010000005.1 GCA_016930835.1 Deltaproteobacteria bacterium | reverse complement strand
TGGATTCCCAGAGCGATAAACACCGGGATAAGTATGAACGCCGCGCCGACCCCCGCGATGGTCAGCAGGGTTGTGAATACAAACGTGATGAGCCCGGCAAGGGCGGCAGTGATCATTTCTGTGACTCCTGTAAAGGAATGATCTACCTTTCATAACCTGAGCAGGGAATGCACATATGGCTTTCTCCAACCACTCGTAAATAAACCTTAGATACCAGCTCCCCGCACTGATCACACGGTACCAATCCCATGATCTCGCCGAACTCCTCCCACTCGTAGGGCTCGATTTCGCCGATGGAGAGCAACTCATTAACAGGGGTCTCCCAGATGATATCAACCATTTCCCATGCCTCTTCCTCTGGGATCTCCGTGGGCGGAATCCCTTGGCCGCGCTTTTTCATGAAGCTTGATTCCGCGATCTTTTTATGGTGATGCCCCGGCCTGTAGGATACGCGAACTGCTTGCTGTTTTTTCTTGTCGATCAATGTAAAGGCCAGCTTGCCCCATCCTGTCTTTTCGATATTCCATTTGCCGTAAGTGCAACCGGTGCTGTATTGTACACCATCAGAAAAACATTGGGCCCCGTGATTATCACCAATCTCTAATATACAGTGCAGGTCTCCTGAGGCGCCCGCGCGCTTCGCATCCAACGTCCTGAGTGCAGCAATCCCCGCACGAACCCCAGCAGCACTGGCCCAGCAGATATGACCATGGAATTCAAATGCATTGGAAAGAATTTGTTTGTCTTCATTCATTTTTTTATTTCTCCTTGTCGTTAAGCAGTCTGATTCCCCGTACCCCCGAAAACCGGTTTTGGACAAGCATGTCCTTGTATGGTAAAACATATTTGTTTTCTAAACATCGAATTCACATCCTAGGATCCATCTCGATCATTACCTTTTTCAGCTTCATCGTTCATCCTCTTGCTCTCCCGCTAGTGCTTCCGGAAATCCCTCGACAAAGGTCTTTATCTCATCCCGCACTCGGCGGTAAAAGGCCATGGCTTCCTCTTCATCGAGTATGGACTCAGTAAGTCTTGGAGGATCATCAAATCCTTTATGGACAAGCCGGGTTTTGGCAGGATAGAAGGGGCAGGATTCGCGGGCAGTGTCGCACAAGGTGACGACATAATCGAAATCTATATCTTCCAACGAGTCGATATCTTTAGACTTTTGTTTCGAGATATCGATCCCTGCCTCGGCCATGGCTTTTACGGCCTTGGGGTCAATGTCCTTGGGTTGCACCCCGGCAGAATAGGCATCAAACAGGTCCCCCTTTAACGCTCGAGTCCATGCTTCGGCCATCTGGCTGCGGCATGAATTGCCGGTGCACAAAAACAGTATCTTCTTTTTTTCGATCATTGGATGGCAGCTCCTTATCGCTCTTTAATATAATTTCCGTATTCCTGCCGAAGGACAAAAGCGTATTCCCTGCGGACCTGTATTGATTGACCAAGAGACCCGCAACCACGGCTAAAATAACCATGATGCCGGTTTGTCGGGCGGCTCTTTGGACCCTTATAACCCATATGCGCATCCATTACCTCCCTTGGCTGGTTTTTCCTTGTCTAAGATTCGCCCTGATCCGGATATTAAGGAGCGGTTTTTCTTGATAATTGGTTTTCAGATTGAGAAAACCCATAAAAGTCCCAGAAGTTCCCGCAATACTGGTAAAACGGATTAAATATGTGCGGCCCTTTTCGATTTCCTCGATCTCATATCGGACCCTATCTTCCAGGTTAAATCTGTCAGGTTCAATAATAAGAGGCTCCTCTAGTCCGGCCGTGATTTTTATCGTTCTTGATATTTCCTGATCTGCGTTCCCCTGGAGATTCACATAGGATGGAGAAACGGAAATAGGAACTTCTATATAGGCCCTGACTCCCAGCCTGAATCGGGGCATCTTCGGATCGTTCGTATAGACATCAGCGGTTTTATAAATATTCCTCTCATAACCTCTGGTATCCACTGTGAGCGTGATTTTGCCTTCCCCTCCCGGGGGAATGGCCTTGTCATAGGAGGCCACTGAACATCCTCAACCCGGTGAGACATTATTGATCGCCAGAGTCGCGCTGCCTTTGTTTTGAATTATGAATTCATGAGTGATGCGGCTCCCCTCCTTGATCTTTCCGAAGTCGAATTCCCGATCCTGAAGGGCCAGTTGGGGGGTATCCGGTGTGTCTTCTGAAAAAGCCGGCCATGAAAACATGGCCGGGATGAATAGCATCAGGCAACCGGCAGTCAAAAATTTTTTCATGTTATGTTTCTCCCTAATATTTTACGAACGAGGTCATAATAGTTTGGCTGTATTCAAAAAATCAAAAAAATTGGATTTCGCGATCAAATCGCGGAGTGATGGCGGAATTTGCTTTCTCAGCCGCTAACTGATGATTATGTTTTTTGTCCTCTTTTCGGTCATTCCGCTATTTGATCGCGAAATCCTGGGCTAGCATTATACCATTTTCGAAAGACTAATTGTTTCGTAATTTACAACCCAAAAAACACATTCTGCAATCTCATCGCGTTCAACACATTACGATCCGGAGCGATGAATCATGGTTGGCACGTCACATGGCAGACTCCGGTCGGGGTCTCAACGGCATAAGGGAAATACCTGCGTTTCAACCACAGGGCCACATTGACCAGGCTGATCAGTACCGGTACCTCCACAAGAGGTCCGATTACCGCTGCAAAGGCTTCACCGGAGTTGATCCCGAACACGGCAACTGCAACTGCGATGGCCAGCTCGAAATTGTTAGAGGCGGCCGTGAAGGACAATGTGGTGGTCTGCTCGTAGGTGGCTCCCAGCTTTGTGGACATGAAAAAGCTGATCAGGAACATAACCAGAAAATAAATGCATAATGGAATGGCGATCCGCACCACGTCCAGGGGGAGTTTAACGATATATTCCCCTTTTAGTGAAAACATAACTACGATGGTGAAAAGCAAAGCGATCA
>JAFGGA010000103.1 GCA_016930835.1 Deltaproteobacteria bacterium | reverse complement strand
GAGTTGGGTAGCCGTGTACGCCGAATTTCTCGGCGATCTCATTATTGAATTCACCTTCCAGGAACGTATGATACCAGGGCATTTTCCATTCGCCTTTTCGAAATTCTTTAACAACTTCGGGTGAATCATCCAGGGAAAGGCTGAGTATGTTAAACCCTTTATCCTTGAATTTGGAATAAGCTTCATGAAGATAGGGGATCTCACGTTTACAATGTCCGCAGGTCGTGACCCAAAATTCCATCAAATATACGCTTCCCAGCATTGTTCTGTCGGTATAGGTCACTTCCGGATCATCGAGTGAAATCACCGAAAAAGAGAGTACCTTTTTTCCGGGGGCAAGGATTTCGTATTTGAACCTGGCATCCCTGGCCCTGAAGGATTCGGGGCATTCCGTAATCAACCTCTTATAGAATTTCTGAATGTTTTGGGAATCTTTTTTCACTTCGGCTGAAGCCAGAAAATAGTTTATCGCTTCCGCCCTAACCCACGGATAATTATTTTCATGAGATACTTTATCGATGTAAGATTCCAGAAGATCATGATCTTCTTTGGGAAGAATAAACCAGAACCACGAAAGATAGTTTGGATTCATCGTCCAGACAATGGATGAAGGGGGAATAATCCGTAATATTTCCTTCGCCTTTTCCGGATCTACCTGAGGTGAATTAAAAAAATTATTCATATACGAGAAACAAAGAAATGATTGATAATCGGCATCTTGTTCGGTTTTTATTTTTTGAAAGATCTCTTCACCGACCTTTTCCTTATCCCTATTTTGTTTCCATTCTTTGACCCGTTCTTTGACGGTATAATATTTGGCGCTCAGGGAATCGGATTCACCAAACTTAACAGCGGCATCGCTTTGGTTCTTTTTTGATCCCAGCCGCACATGCAGTTGGATCTCTTCCGGTTCGCGTATTAATAATGTTACTCTTTCTGATGGGTGGTCTAAGCCGGTAAATTCAATATTCATATAGCCGGTAGAATCTGTCCTTATTTCAAAAGTACCGTCTTCTTTTTGTGTCAAAGAGAGCGGTTTGATGTTCTTCTTTTCAAAATTCACAATATTAATATTTGCTTTTTCCACGGGTTCCCCGTCTGAACCGACCACCGTACCTTTGATTACACTGACATCTTCTGTTCGCGGCCCACACGAAACCATAACTAAAACCATCAGCAAAATTATTGTTTTATTCATGATACATCTCCAAAGGCGTTTCGATCCGGAGATCGGCACTTGTGATTGCCGAAAACCGAAGATTGAAGCCATTCCTACCCATGTCTTGTCAGACAAATCTAAATTGCCCTTATTTTGAAATATTTTATTGTTCTACTTAATAAAATCATCTGTTATTTAATTCTTTTTCTATGGTTTTAAGGATTTTTTCAGAATTGTCCTTCTTAAATCCTACATCTCCAAATATAACCTTCCCATCCCTGCCGATGACATATAATGTCGGTATGCCCGTTACACCGTATTTTTTAGCGACTTCATCACCATTTAGTAAGATCTTATAACCATAGCCTTTTTCTTTCATAAATGTAACGGGATCTCCGCGTTCCCATGTGCAAATACCAAGAACAATAGCAGGCTGATTGAGGAATTTTTCATGAATTTTTTGGAGTTCGGGCATCATTTTCAAACACGGTCCGCACCAAGTTGCCCAAAAATCCATCACTATTATTTTTCCCTTGAAATCTCTCAATGAATATTTACGGCCCTGGGAATCGGATAAAGTCCAATCAGGAGCAGGCTCACCGATGGAAAGGGTCGGTTTTTTTACACCAAAACCCAGATATTCTTTAATCTGATAATCTTCAGGGACTATTATGCTGAATTCTTTGTTATCCATTTTAATATTTGTCTTGATATTCTGTAATATTAATATGTGCTCATGTTTCTGCTCAGGTAATCGGTCATATAAAATCCGAACTTTCCGAGGTAAATAATCATCAGCACCAAAAAACCACCAACTTTCACTTGCGATTGATTCTTGAGAAAAAATGAAATGAACAATGTGGCAAGGAATGTTTTCAATAACGGCAAAACCGCCATATTTTGATTCCACTGCAGACTGTTCGTTTTCATAAGGCTTATCTTTCAGGAAATATTCCAAAATAAGCTCGATGGCTCCGACTAACAGGAACTTTCCTGTTTCATCAGGGTCATTTATATAACAAGTTTTTTTTGACATATCCAGCTTGGTTATTTTTTCACAATCATAAGCAACCTTAAAAGGAAAAGATTGAGTTGTACCTACCTTTTTCCCGGATATGATGAGTTTAGCCCCAATGGGGTCCATGGCATCGACACGGAGCAGTTTTACATCTCCTCTGTGGGGGGTTAGGATGGCGTATTTTTCACCGTATTTGATGACTCCCATATCATAAGATTCCGCGGTATAGGATATGGATTTGATATCAGTGATTGCTTTTACCGCTTTAGACAATATTTCCTCTGGGTCAGGTAAATCTGATCCTGATTGTGCTGATAAGCGCAAAGGGAAAAAAACAATAACTATCAGAATAATTCTCGATGCTATTTTCATTTTATCATTCCTTTGATTTTATTTGGGTTTGACTTTTACTGCACAGCGCAGCGCGTTATAAACATAGCCCCCTCGATGAACGTCATATGAGATATCATCACATACCCCTCAGAATGGCATTAGTATCCTACAGATATCCGGTTTCTATTGCAAGATGTCAAGATGATGTTTTGATAATATTTGATAAATTATTCTACCCAATAAACATAAAATTTGGACTTTTCCGGAGGAACGAGATGGAAACGCTTGATAAAATTTTCAAACTCCGCGAGGTTTTTGTATTGATTATTCAGTTTTTTTCTCTCAAAAGGATAAAAATGACTTCGTCTATACACCATGCAATCTTAGGTGGATAATTATAGGATAAGATTGCAATTTTGCGAGTATATTCGATGATATCACATAATACACGACGTTAATTGAGGGAGATTTGTATCAAATACCGCATCCTGTATATTAATAGTTCGCAAGGGAGGACAACACGATGAAGATTGGCAGGATATCCCGTAGACGGCCAGACTTTCGTCGGCTGTGCAAGGTTGATCGCTCTATCCGTATGGCTGCCGGACGCCCCTGGAGTGATGTCGTCAGCATCGTGAGCGAATCCAGTTCTCGTATCTCCGAATACGACACGCTCGATGATGGCAGGTACTCTCAGGCTCTGGACGCTCTCAACAAGCTGTCGGAACTCGGCACTTGTGCGGTCACGGCCGTGCCGCTTCTTATGCAAGCAAAAGCAAGCAAGAGATCCTACTACTACGACAACGAACTAAGCGACTGGGACGCGGAGGAAATGGCGCGAAAGAGGAAGCGGAATGAGTTAGCCCAACGCCACGGTCTCTTCCTTGCATCTGTGACTCGTACCCTTGCCGCCATCTGCGCAGGCAGGATTGATATCATGTTTGAAGCCCTGCATGATCCGGATGGCAAGGTCCGAGAATATGCCGCAGACGTGCTTGGTGAAATCGGTGATCCACTTGCCGTGGAGCCCTTGGCGCAGGCGCTCGAGCAGCCGCCGGGGGATGATGGCTACCGGGCTCCGAGATATGCAGCAAGAGCACTCGGTAGGCTGCAGGACACACGCGTAGTGGGTCTACTCCTCTCAGTATTGCGCGATCACAAAAGCGCTCGCGCGGCTGCCGCAGAAGCCCTCGAGAACCATACGCAGAACGACCGCGTGCGCGATGCACTCATCCGGTCTCTCAAGGATCAAGATATCAACGTCCGATGGGGGGCGGCGATCGCCTTGGGATCGTCGCGACATCCGGCTGCGATACAGGCTCTTATTGAGGTGCTGGACGACCGAGATGGAGGCCTACGCATACGGGCAGAGAGGTCCCTCAAGAAATCTACCGGCCAAGTTTTCAGCCAGGCCGCCCAAGCAAAAG
>JAFGGA010000102.1 GCA_016930835.1 Deltaproteobacteria bacterium | reverse complement strand
TTGAGCGGGGTGCCGTCGTCGCGGGTGAAGCTGTTGATCTCGCGGAGCAGGGTCGCGGCGGTGAAGACGTCGGGGGTGATGATCTCGTCAAGAAGGCGCTTGAATTCGCCGTCGGTGAGCTGGACGCGGTTGAGGGCCTGGAAGTAGTTGCGGAAGTTGCCTTCGAGGGCGGTGCGGTCGCGGATGTCGGGGCGGTGGGTGTATTTGAGATCGGTCAATTTGCCGATCAGAGCTTGCTCGAGTTCTTGTTCGGTCATTGTTTCCTCTCTTTGAAACCGGATCAAGTATCAGCTTCAATCATTCCAGGCACGGCTTTTCGTTTTCTTTCTTTGGGCGTAATGGATATTTCCTACGCCGGGTTCGGCTTCCTGCCCTGCGCGAGAGCATCGCCGACTTTTCCTTGTCCCTTATTATCCAGAAGTGTAGTCATTTTTTTAGTCACCCTCGGTTCTTGCGGTTTCATAAGCCATTAGTGTGCTCCCTTACCCTTGGCCTAGTCATCTCCGCCCGGCTGAAATTCCTTCAGGCGGTCGATGGCGGGCAGGCTGGACTCGGGATCGTTGAAGGTGAGTAGCTCCCCTTCACTACTTTTGAGTTATATCATCTCATAAATTTATGCCGATAAATAATAAAATCCCGCTCTGTGTTTAAGAATCGGGATTCTTTGGATGTCAGCACATATGCCCTGCCGAAAAGAGGTTAAAGCCATTATTTTGAAAACTTAGGAAGAATTACCTTATTTATGTATATTGGTCAAGGGTTTTCACAGATTATCCCATTAAATTAGTGCAAAGGAATGGATAATCTGCATATTATAAGATCTGTTTCTTTGATTTATCAAGTTAAATTTATATTGGTTTGTCGATATTAATTCAGAAGTGGGTATTTTAGGACTTGGAAAGAAAGGGCAGAGTTTAAAATCATGCTTTAGCCCTAGATTCAATTAATCCCCGACAATTATTACTGTGACATATCGGCGAAGTCAAGCTGGCAGACGCAGCTGCATTTTGAAAGGGGTAGATCTAATTTCTTCCAAACATTGGGCGATTCTTTGCATAGGGCTAAAGGCGGCAATTTGAACATTTCCGTAGAAGCTGTCTCAAAACCTCCCCTCACGCCCAATCTCAGCGTTGGATCGAGATGTTCAATCCTCGAAATAGGTACACTATTCCTGTGGTTAACCATCCCGATCCGCCTTGATCTTGAACTTGATCGAAGGTTTTTTAAGACAGCTTCAATTTCTTTGATTATAAAACCGAATATCTCGGTCCGCTTATCCTCATTGAAACTGTATTTTCCGGATTTGGTCTTTTTCATGCCGGAGAACAATTTGGGTGGGAACATGGACTCCATTTCTTCCATGAATTTCGGTAAATCCGGGCCGGAGGTGAAAATGGTCTTCCGCATGTTATAAAACCCTTCTTCAAATCTCAGGGTCCCGAGCGTGACCCTCTCAGGCGATATGGTCGAAAAGATCGTTTTGATGGTTTCGGCATAGGCTTCCTGCCAACCTTGAAACGGGATGATCGGGTCGATCCTGATCCTTATTGGATAACCGGCCTTCTGCACTTTTTCCGCGGCCTTGAGCCGCCTTTCAAAAGGCGGGGCCCCGATCTCGTATTTTTTGGATACCTCGGCATTATTCATGCTCCAGGCGATAATGGCCCGGTTATTGTGATAGAGATCGAGAATATCATCCACGTTATCGCTTTTGGTCAGCATAAAGAGGTAACCGTTTTCGGAATTGGCCACCCATGGAATGAATTCCTGCGCCGCCCGGGTCAAATGTTCCATTGACAGGGAATCGGCCAGTTCGCCGGTATTGAAAATGACGGGTTCGCTGGTTTGGCTGAGCCGTTTATGTATCTGCTCCTTGATTTTGTCATATTGGGCTCTGATGGTAATAAAGGGAAAGGCCGCCCGGTAGGTCAGCTTAAGATAACACCAGTCACATTGATAAAAGCAGCCGTTGGAGGCCAGTTTCAAGCGGTCAAAATGGGGGCAAATAATGCGATCGTCAGGCATGGTGAAAACGTCAACCACATGGGTGGCAGGGGCAATATAAAGAACCTGCTTGCCGGCGATTATTTTATCGAGCATGGAATTCCCCGAATTTCTCAGAATTTCGGAACACTCGACGATCTTCTTCGGGATGCCATTGTCTATATATTTGACCGGGATCCCCGGGCATTGTTCAATGACATGGTTGGTGACCGGATCATTCCTCACCTTCTCATGTATAATTATCTCTTTCGGTCTCCACGCACTCATTTGGATTTATCCCCATATTTCATGACTTTGCTATTTTCTGAGCCATCCAGCCAGACGTCTCTTCCATCATCGGATCTGGTAGTCCGAAGATATCATGTAAAATTATTGAAAACAATATTGAAGAGTTTTTGAAGTGATTATAGAGGATACACCTCGCAATTTATTTCAAGTATCCATGAAATATTTGACATTTTGGAAATATTGGGAAACTTTGAATCGATAGCAGGTATTTGAAATAAGGGTAAAGTGAGAATTTGTCTTTTTAAATTTACTTTGTTACGGATTCCCCTCTCTCATCAATATTTGATATCATATACATTCCGGATCTTTCTTTTTCGCTTTTCTTTGGTGTTGCCCCTTATGGGCATACTAATAACATTGGATTTGTCCATAAAATGACCTCCTTTAAAATTTTCTATTGAGTTTTTGGGGTAGTTTTAAACGGGAAAACAGGTAGTTAGAGGGTTGAAAAGGGTGAAACTCAAGACATTTCAGATATTATATATGCAGTAATTAACTTAAAATAATAAAAATATGATATGATTTTTCTATTTCGTTAAACCCTTTCATTTTGAAAGACTGATATGAGTGAAATTTGTTACATTTGCGGAAAAGCTATTGAAGAAAATCTAACAAGTGATCATGTGCCACCACAGCAAATCTTTGCTCAATCCATAAGGCGTGAATATAACTTAAGCCAGCTTATTACTCTTACGACGCATAGAGAATGCAATGAGAATTACCGTCTTGACGAGGATTATTTCGCATGGTCATTAGCCCCTATTGCAATGGGCTCATCAACAGCCGATGCGGTTATTAATCATCATGCAAAGGAATTTAGAGCTGGTAAAAATAAAGGCTTAGGTAGGAAAATACTTGAACAGTTTGTAGATCGACCGGGAGGCCTATATTTACCTCCAAATACAGTTTTTATGCGTGTTGAGGGGACAAGGATTCAAAGAATTGCGTGGAAAATTGTACGGGGACTGTATTGGGTAGAAAATAAAAAATTTCTTCCAGATGATACTAAATACTATCTTGAGTTAAAAGAGCCAATGAGCCATTGGAAACCAGTGACAGCAGAAATATGGGAAATATTAAGGAATCAACCAAGCAAAGGAATGTATGGGAAAATATTTGATTACAAATATTTACACGCAAAAGTTGAGAATCTGCAGTTGCATTTATGGGGTATGCTTTTTTGGGACAGGATCATAATCTTTGTTTCACACCATGATCCTAGTGATAAAAAAGATTGTTAATCAATTCCATAATCCATTTATTTGATTTCGAAATAAAAAAATGATAATCATCAGATAAGATTTACTCCAAATGAAGATATCAGACATTGAAATATTTTTTTTAATAGTATGCTATTAAATAATATCTCAATTAATGTGCTAAGTTCCTGAAAATGTGTTATATTTCAATTAGTAGGAATCTAAAATTGTATCTTTTTTAAGGGTAATGATCCCTAAATTAATTGAATTACTAATAGGCTGACTGATGTCGAGACTCAAAACATTACAAGAAGAGCGGGATTTTGAAACATACGTTCAAGCTCTTTTTAGCTCTGGCGACGATGCTAGCGTTCATGATAAGCTTGGCAACCTTGAAGTACCAGCTCCTTACCGACTACGGATAAAAGTCCTTTATTCGAAAACATCCGTTAAGGATGATATCAATAAAAAGGTAGGAAAAGGGGATTTATACACCCTTAATGAGGAATCAAACACATATATCTTCGATACAACAATTGGACGTTTAAGGCCTAAAAATGTTCGAATACCATTTATTGTGGCGTCATTTGAAGAAAAAGGTCTTACTAAAAATATTCAGGCTATTATCTCTGTCTGCAAATCTGATCCATGGAAAGCTTTGAGGCGATTTTCCAAAAAGACTTACCCTCGACTTGTTCCTATTCTTTTGTCTCAATCTGAACTATTTCAGAGCGCTAAAAGGCTGAAGAAAGTCACTGGTCATAATGTTAATGTAAGAGCGTACTCTGCTAAAGAATCTTTTAATGAAAAAAAGAGAGATTTTAAAAAATCGTTGAGAATATGGACTGACGAAGAATTAGATAAAGCCTTGTTAAGTATTCAAGACCGGCGACAAATCATCACTTCGATTGACGTTGAATTCTTTCACAAAATCGGCGACCAAAGCCATGTGCTGCCAAGCGCTATATGTAAAATCCGTAAAGATGGCGAAATTGATGTGACTGGAAGTTACCAATTAGCGTTTAAAAGGGGACGCTGTTAAAAAAGTAAATTGAAAATACTATTTTCAATCCTATTCAAGATTTCGGCGATATCAAGACCTCCATTAATGCTATGTAGGGAAATAGATTATGAAAACGCATGCAAAGGACATATTGAAAATACCATCCTCGTCGGCGCTATCCGAGCCTTGATTTGAATCTGAAAGTGCCCCCATGAACTTCCTGGATTCCCCGGTCAAGCCCCGCAGACCACAGTGGGATCTTTGACCGGGGAATGACAGAGGGGGGGATGGGGGATGACGGATGAGATGGATTCCGGGTATAGCCCGGAACGATGATCGGACTGGATTCGCCTGCGCCTGTCTGCTCGCGGACACGCACAGACAGGCCAAAATGACGGAGGTATGGATAATTATGAGACAGTCAATAAAGGAGTAAAATTCGTTGATGGTATCGAGAAAATTCGGAACGTCACATAATTTTCTCATACCCAACATTTGACAGTAACTCATGCCTTGTTCATAAACCGTTTGTTTATGAACGTTTAAGTTGGAAACCTATGCATTACCACTTTTCGCTAGTTTTATGATTTTTGAGACTTTTTCTTCTAAGACTCTGACTTCGTCGATGATAATCTTGATAGATTTTTTATTGGGATCATCATCAATGGTTTTTTCATAAAGCCTTCTCGTAAAGCCACCCACTATCATGAGTGAATTCCGAAACTCATGAGCCACCAAACTTGACATTTCTCCCAATGCGGCACGTTTTTCAGCGACGATCAATTGTTGAGTTCTTTTTTCCAATTCCGCGGTACGCTCTTTGACCTTGATTTCAAGATCCTGGCTCATTGAATAGATTTCTTCGTATAATTGGGAGATCCTGATAGCCATGCCGATCTGACTAGCCACGACATAGATCATGTCATTGAAGCGTTCATGAAAATAATTTTTTTTCTTAGACGCAGTCCCTAACACCCCTATGATCTCCCCTTCCACTTTTATTGGGCATAGAGCAAATGATTTGATATTTTCAGAGACCATAAGATTTGTTGATATTGGTTTATCAATCTGATCCGCATCGTTTACAATAGCGATCCTTCCTGTAAGGAAACAATCGCCCGAATAACTGTCAATGGTGGGTTTTCTTATAGATTGTTCTATAAATGTCTCACTCAATCCTTTGTGACTCTTTATCCTTAGATTGCCATTGCTGTCCAGCAGGCGGATTGAACAGACATCAAGACTGAATTCTCTTATCAGAAGATCAACGATGGCATCAAGGACATGCTGCAATTGAAGAAACGACGAAACAAACTTTGTAATCTCATAGAGGATCGTTATCTTCTGTTCAGCCTCTTTTAATTGCCTGGATATTAAGGCCTCATTTTTTGTAGTATGATTATCTTCAATCATTATTGTATTCTGAATGATGTAAGAAGAAAGAAATTAAAGCAGGCCAAATAATTGGGTTCATTGCCATATACATGAATTTCAATGGACCTCCCATCGCTATGATTACCATCACAATACTTGAAGATCAATCCATTCAAGACCACCCAAATAATCTAGAATTTCAAGACATTCATCCTGGTTGACGGTTCTTACATCATCCTAATCCAGACAAATTCATCAATTCCATCGGTATCATGAAGCCGATTAATGGTATTCATATATCATAAAAATAGGATACATTGCAAAATATTGTGATATAGCCCGGCACTGGTCATTGTTTTGTGGTTGATTGTCCGTTGCAGGTTTGTTGGTTGATCCATATCTGAAAATGTAGTATCATTTTTTTCTTTCGGTGCCTGCCTGCGCGGAGAATGACGGTAAGCACCAAAAATCGGTTCAGAAATTTTTAGAAATACCCGCCAGGTATGAGAAGTCATCCCAGAAATTGCTTTTTAGAAATAGTAATGGATGTTAATGATATAATCCAGTTAGCGCCCATCCATAAACGGCTCTTTTGGCCAATCTCTGCGTCACGCTCATCCCGCAAGGTGGGACTCGAAATACTTCAATGTATTCCTGTGGTTGCAATCTTCGCGTTCCTTGACCTTGGCCAAAATTGCTCGTTTCTGGACGGAGACCAGTTAGAACCAAAGTTGTTGCGAGGTAAAAATCATGGCTGAAAGAACACGGATTGCTACAGGGGTTAATCAATTGGATCGCCTTTTAGGAGGCCTTTTTATCGGTGACAATGTGCTCTGGCATGATGATGCCGGCAGCCTGGCCTCGGTGTTTTGTCTCAATTTTATCCAGGCCTCCCAGGCGCAGAATAAACCGATCATCTATGTAAGCTTTGATCGATCTCCCCGGAACCTTTTGGAAAAATTGGGGCCGCTTGCTGATTACAAGGCGTTAACGATCCTCGATTGCTTTACCTACGGTAAAGGTGATGGATCAGAGGTTTTTCTTAAATTTTATGAAGATCATGAGACGGATTTTTTATGCCGGGTGATCACCTCTAATGAACCCGGGCAGGTTGATCAGGTCATGGATGCCTTTTACGGTATCCATGGTGAGATGAAGGGTGATGTCCGTTTTGTTTTTGAAAGCCTGACCGGTATGCAGGAATTATGGGGCGGTGAGGAAAATCTTCTAAAGTTCTATACCCATTCGTGTCCCCGTCTCTATGAACTCAACACCATTGCCTATTGGATCCTGGAGAAAGGCGCCCATTCACAGCGCCTGAAGGCCCAGATCAACCAGATCGCCCAAGTGGCTATTGACCTTTCTGTTCGGCGTGGAAAAACATCATTGACGATATTGAAGGCCGAGAACCGCGATCCGGATACCATGAACAAGCCCTATAGCTACTGGTCTAAAGACTTAAATGTGATGTTCGATCATGAAAAGCGCACCACCGGCCGGATTGATCTCGGCATGCGACTCAAAGAACTCCGTTCCAAACGGGGTCTTTCTCAAACCGAGTTGGCCAAACTGGTGGGTGTGACATCCAGTACGATCTCACAGATTGAGAGCAATCTGATCTATCCATCACTACCTGCGTTACTCAAAATGGCGGAGATCCTCTCCATTGACGTGAGTTCCTTTTTTCATGGATCCGCTGGGATAGCCAACCGGGTGGTGTTTCCCATATCCGAGGCCATTGAGATTCGAATCAGCGATCTGCCTGAAGGAAGCATACAGGCAAAGTTATTGACTCCCCTTGATTTGGATCCGCGAGCCGAACCCTTTCTTATTGAAATCCCGCCCAAAAAGACACTTCCATCCCATTTTTTTATCCATAAAGGTGAGGAGATTGGTTATCTGATCAGCGGACGATTGCGGATGAAGATACAAAAAGCCGTTCATACGGTTCATTCAGGGGATATTGTTTACCTGTCCACGGAGATGCCGTCACAATGGATGAATCCCGGTCCGGGCATGGCAAGATTGTTATGGATCAAGGTCAAATAAAAAAGCCTTCCAAAATGGACAATCGGAAGGCTTTTTTGGAAAATAGAGCTATTTACGCATTAAGTATCTTTTTGGCCGTCTCATCATTGATATCCGAGATATGGGGGATACCGGTTTCTCTCGCGGTTTCCCGGTTGGCCGCGAAGATGTCGTTTCGGGTAATCTGATCGAGAGAGAACTTCCTCGCGCCGGCCATTAACTGTTGCAGGCCGCAAGCCAGTTTATCCGCCAAGGTGTAAAACGCGATGGCGCCGTATGGAATATTTTGCATCTCTTTCTTGCCGACCTTTTTCTGGACATCAAAATAGGCTGCAAAGATTTCTTCGGCCTTGCCGCCAATATCACTGACCGTCTTGGGAAGATTATCCCAATTGCCGTTAATGGCTTCCTTTTTATCCGGATTCAAGGCTCCTTCAATATTGGCGCCCACAAACCCCGGTATCATAATGGCGCGACCCATGCAAACCAGTTTGGTATAGGGGGCACCCAGGGCTAATGCCTTGAATATGCTGTCTTCCAGGGCAAATCCACCGGCAAAGGACATATCCACCACTCTTTCCCCTCTGGCGGCTAAGATACTTGCATATTCATAGGCCTTCGCATGAAGGAAAATAGAAGGCACACCCCAGCTCTGCATCATGTTCCAAGGGCTCATACCGGTCCCGCCGCCTGACCCGTCGATGGTCAGGAGGTCGCATTTCGCGTCAGTCGCGAATTTGATGGCCATGGCCAGTTCTTCCATGCCGTAAGATCCCGTCTTTAGGCTGATCCTCTTGAATCCCAGGGAACGAAGATAATCAATGGACGCCATAAAATCCTCGCGGACTTGGGCGACCGTATCCAAGTTCGTCCCACCCAGTCGGCTGTGCCGGGCAAATGATTTGATGGCTCCTTCTTTAAACGCTTGTTGAACTTGGGGTTTGGTCGGGTCCGGATCTACCACATAACCTCTTTCTTGCAGGAAGATCGCATAATCAAGGCTGGTGACCTGGATTTCACCGCCAATGTCCTTGGCACCCTGGCCCCATTTCAATTCAATAATACATTTGTTACCGTATTTGTCAGCCACAAACTCGGCTACACCGTTACGCGTGTCTTCAACATTCATCTGGACGATAATGGCACCGTAGCCTTCATGATAGCGAAGATAAGTGTTGATACGACGTTCCAGTTCCGGGGCGCTGGTGATCTTACCTTTCCTGGATTTACCTTTCCCGATCTTTGATTCTCTATCCACACCGACGACATTTTCGCCGATGACGACGGGTATTCCCACAAGAGACCCGCCAATGGCAAACGCATCCCAATATTTGGCGGCGATAAAAGTGGAGCCGAGCGCGCCGGTCATCAAAGGCATGCGAATCTTCGTCTTCACCTGATTCCCGAACTCGGTTTCAAGACTGACATTCGGAAAGATGCAGTCGTCCGGATCATTGGATAGGCCTTTGCCAAGTCCATGTGCACCATAGGCATATCCCTGGATTCGAAGGGCATTATAATTCACGCCTACATGGGTGGTATTGTTGGCGCCCGCCGTGACCGTGCCGAAATCTCTTGGGTAGAGCAGCTTTCTGCCTATCAGGCTGGATAGCCAAGTCTCACATTTGCCCTGACAGTCGGCCCTGCAAAGGGTACAAAGGCCGGATTCGGCCGGATTGCCGCGGTTGGTGGTTCCTAATACGTCGTTGCTTTTTGAAAATCTCATGTCACTCATCTTACGCCTCCTATATTGTATGTATGGATTCAGCTCGGTTTA
Source organism: Deltaproteobacteria bacterium (assembly GCA_016930835.1). Lineage (GTDB taxonomy): Bacteria > Desulfobacterota > DSM-4660 > Desulfatiglandales > HGW-15 > JAFGGA01. Next base: position 1,557 of record JAFGGA010000102.1, on the reverse strand, counting down.
TGCCATCTCTTTTCTTGTGTTTCAGTGATATGAACAATAAGCACATCATAACAATGGAGATTGCATAATTTGGGCAAAAAAAAACGCCCTTTCCCAAAGGAAAAGACGTCGCTGTCTTGACTAGATTCTTTGCTTCCGCACGCCTTTGTGCGAACATGATTTAGACTTTATAAATCGTTTTAAAATTTAGCGGTACTTACAGGGTTTGTCAAGAATTTTCATGAAAAATAATGAAAAAATTAAGTTTCACTTAAATCTTGATGGTCTTGTAAAAAGTCGGGAAACATGCGTTTTTGTCATTCCGGCCTGCCTGTGCGTGTCCGCACGAAGACATGCGAAGGCCGGAATCCGGTCTTTCCAAGCAGTTACATGAGCTCTGGACCCCGGCTGCAGTCTATCCCGTACTTGATACGGGACCGGGGTGACGACTTTTTACGAGTTCATCACTCTTTTGTTTTGAGAATTTTTGGACCCCGGGGGATGAAGCATAGAGAGCGGATTACTCTGCGGGGTAGAAGATCTCAGTTTAATTCTTCAGAAAGCAAGATGGCCTCAGCTATCTGTTTCATGGATTTCCGGGAGTCCATGCTGCGTTTTTGAATCCACCTAAACGCTTCATCAGCGTTGAGATTCCGGCGTTTTATCAGTATCTCTTTGGCGCGTTCAACCAGCTTTCTGATTTCCAGCTCCTCCTGGATTACCTTGGTTTTCACCATCAATTCGGTATTCAAAATAGCTACCGCGGCCTGATTGGCCACTGTGGTGATAAGATTGACTTCCGTTTCGGAAAAATCATGGGGCTCAGCGGTAAAGCAATTGAGAACGCCCACTACCTTTTTATCTTTTAATTGGAGGGGAACGCTGACCATGGATACAAGGCCCAATCTTTTAGCCATAGCCTTTTCTTTAAACCGGGGTTCTTTTAAAACATCTTTCACGATCAGAGGTCTATTATGGGTCGCTACATATCCCACCACACCTTCCGTCAACGGTAAGGCTCGATCTTCTACATAATCCGGGTCAATGGATTGTGTGGCCTTCAGCCGGATCATTTTTGGATTTTCCCCTTCATCAATCAACCATAATGAACAGATTTCCACGCCGGTTACATTGGCTGTGACCATCACAATAAGCTTGAGAATATCCTCAAGATAAAACTCGGAGGTAATGGCCCGGCTGATATCCATGAGGCCCTTGATATATTTTTGGTAATTTTTGGGAGATATTTTATGCATCAGAGATCTTTTTTGAGAATGATGAAATCCTTCCATCACGTTAAATCAAACACCGTAATAATACAAGAATTATATTGATCAGTTAAACATATACTATTAAGAAATGGTTAGGCTGGCTGGAATCTTCATTTCAACCTTGACAGCCAATTGTTCTTCTCATATGTTTTTGTTGTCTTTTGCACCGGAATATACCTCCATGTGGTCGGGCGGGCATCGGGTTAAGATTTGATTTTTTGTAACAGTTTAGCTCTTTGAAAATTACGTGATACAAGGCTGGATTCCGTGATCAAGTCACGGAATGACGTAATTGGAACAGCCTATT
>JAFGGA010000101.1 GCA_016930835.1 Deltaproteobacteria bacterium | reverse complement strand
ATATCATGGGTAATCCGGTACGTGCCGGAATAGTATCATCGATCAAAGAATATCCTTTTGTAGGATCAATGGTATTCAATCTGTAGGTGGCATATGAAATGCCACCCTACGGCCTGTGGCATGTGAAATGCCATCCTACGACCGGTGGCATATAAAATGCCACCCTACGGCGGTAGGAGAAAAATATTTCATTTTGTTTATCTGTGCTTCCTAAATTTTCTCGCCTCCTCTTTCCATCCTTTCTTCTTTTTACCTTTCTTCCTTCGTGATCGATCCGTATCCCGGTTGATATCCAGGAGAAAGGTGCCGGCTTCAAAGGCTGGGGGAATCTCTTCTTTCTTTTTTTTCGGCCTTTCTTCTCGAGCCTGGATTATCTCTTTGGGGACAGGTGGCCCTGCGATATACCTGGGCTGAATCTCAGGAGTCAAAAACAGGGTGCCAAAGGCGTAAAATAGATTTCCTTCCGTTTGAGCCCTATCCGCCATGATTTCCAGGATCACGGGTTGTTGGTCGCGGCGTTTCCCTATCCGTTGAGCCATGTCCCGATCCGAGGAAAGAGGATAATATGAGCTTTCAATAGCCCGGAGCCCCTTTTCCATGACAACCGGATGGGCCTTTCTTCGAATACCCAGGTAGAGCAATTTGGGTAAAGATTGAATTTGGTCTTCCAGGTTCAGGTTCCATCGTTTGTCAAGCGTGCGAATCTTTTTATCATCTGCTTCAAAAAGACAGCGATCTTCACCCATAAGGACTTCACGAATGTTTCCCTGGTTCACATGGCCACAACCGGGCTCTTCATGCATGGCCCAGAGGAGTTCCTTAAAGGTGACACATCCTTCTGGATCAGGGACCAATCCGAATTCATAGGGCTTGTGCCCTAAAATATAGACCATGAGTCGGGATATTTCTTGGATCTTTATTTGATGTTTTTTTGACACGTTTGAGACCTTATTTTCAGGGTTCTCGTTCAAAGGGAAAGAGCATCGTTTTTTGTTGTTCTATTGACGGGGCTATTTAACTTATAACGTCATTTCGATGCCTTATCTGAGAAATTTTGATTTTCTAAACGGGTAATGTTTAAAGATTTCCATCGGAGTTTATCCCGCAAGGCGGGAGTCGAAATGACAAATTGCCTTAAAAGTCTATCATGACACCATCTCTTTCACTCGAGTAACGGTTGGCGACTGGTTTATTAGTTTTTATCATGAAGGGTGGAAAAAAGGGAAATATGAAATTAATGAAAACCATTCACTTTGCCGATGGTAATATATAGCACCGAAAGCGTTCCTTTCAAAGGAGTTTTAAAATGTCCGTGAGTTCAATAGGTTATGGTAGCATAGCCATGTCCATGGCGAGCCAGGCATCGGCCCTTAAAACCATCCAAACGCAAAGTGAGGCAAGCGTTGCCATCCTTGACGAGGCTATGGAATTCCAGAAAGAGATGGCAACCACGTTGCTGGAGTGCATGGGTGTTGGGCAAAATGTGGATATTGTCGTTTAATGTGTATAGATCCGGATTTTATCACTCAATACATATCCTCACGAGTCCAGCCCTTGTTTTCGATAACCATCTTTTTTAAGAGTTCTAAATCCGCAATAAGCCCATCAAGCGGCTTATCTGTCTCTTCCAGATCTTCTAAGATTTCAATTGTAAATTGATCCCCCCCGAATGTATTCCAATCCTTCTGTAAGGTATGGTTTGGATGTTTACCCAGCCCAAGTTCCCATTTCAATCTGTACCCGGGGTCTTTAAGATCAGTACTGATGCCGACAAATACCCTGCCGTTTCCGTTGTTTCGGAGTAGATACACTCCCGCTTTTTTGGGTTTCATGCGGTATTCTTCTTTCATCTTTTTCTTTTCTGTTTTACTGGGGTTGTCCATTTTATTTCTCCTATTCAGTGCCTTTTTATAGGCTCCGCAAGCCAATATTCATTGTTTTCTCGCATCATCATATTGGCGTCGATCATTTCCCGCCGGATCAAGCAGTGATCATCATATATTTGTGAAATGATATCATTGACCTCTTGTTCGGAATACCTTTTTCCAGGCTGGAACCGCTTTAAGATCTCTTCGAGTATAATGAGCCTTTTTTTATATTGTGCAGGAATCTGAACCAGCTTATTTTTTTTAAAAAAGGTCCTGATGACTTTTTCCCGATATTGTTCGATTCTTTCTTCCTGTATGAATTTTTCTATATTGTTGAACCGTGTCAAGTCATTCAGGGTCATGGAAAAGATCGAGTGGTTGGCATGAAAAACAACATAATACTGGGCCTTTTCCCGTGTCACCAGGTTGGCCTCTTCCAGTTTTTTAAGATGAAATGATATGGTTGAGGGCGCGAGATCCAGCCTTTCCGACAATTCTTCCACATACTGGGATTTTTCCATGAGTGAATTCATGACCATCAATCTGGAAGGATCTGAAAGGGCCTTCATGATCTTAATGCTACCCGCGATTTCCACTACAACCCCCATATTTGATTTGATATTTGTCGAATCAAAAATAGCGGAAGGCTCCATGTGTGTCAAGATTTATTTTGACATCTGTCGAAACAGATTTTGGACGGAACGAATAGTGGATTATTGATAGGATAGCCCGGTCGAGGTTGGATTGACCCAAGGTCGCATTATCTTATTTTTTACCGAATCTGAAAAAAATTTGATACATTGTGGATCATATATCCTTAAGAAGGACCATAATAATCCCTTTAGGGAACCTTTCCTCAAAAAGATTGTCTAATCAGATGAGCGAAGCAGAAAAAACAACCGAACGTTCTATTATGGAAGATATTGATCTGATCAATGCCTTTAAGGCCGGGGATAAAACCGCATTTGATGCTTTGGTCATCAGGCACAAGGATATGGTTTTTAATCTGTGTTATCGATTTTTGGGTGATTTACAGGATGCCAATGATGCGGCCCAGGATGTCTTTATCAAGGCGTTTAAGGCCCTCAAAAGATTCAGATTTGAGTCATCCTTTTCCACATGGATTTACAGGATCGGGGTCAATACCTGTAAAAACAAGGTTAAGTCAGCAGAACACCGTTATAGGGAACAGACAACCAGTTTGGATAATCCAGGTCCAGGCAGGGATGGCGACCCTCCCATGGAAATGGCGGATGAGTCCCCGTCCCCGACTGTTGCCCTTGAGAGCAAGGAACGCTCCATGATCATTCAAAAGGCAATTCACTCCCTGCCCAAAGGGAAAAAAAAGATGATCATCCTGCGGGATATGGAGGGGCTTTCTTATGATGAGATTATGAATATCACCGGGTTCAACCTGGGAACCGTAAAGTCCAAGATCGCCCGGGCACGATCGGATCTTAGGGGGATGTTAAGAGGAGTTTTATAAAATGGATTGTGTAAATATTCAACGACTATTGTCGGAATATATAGATGGTGTCCTTGATGCGCAAACACGGGATAAGGTGGAAAAACACTTGTCTACATGCGAGAGATGCGGGGAAGAGATTGAATCGCTCAAGGCCCTTATACGTGACCTGGAAACCCTGCCGAGGGTCAAGGCACCGGATGATTTTCTGGAGCAGCTGCATGAACGGATGCATGCCCGTTTTGATTTTTGGGCCTATATCAAAGGGTTTTCCAGGTTTTTTCAGATGAGGATCCCGTTGCAAATTGCCGCGGCCACGGCCATGGCCGTCCTGATCTTTGCCATTGTTTATTCGCCGCACATCGGAGATCGGATCACTGATATGCAGGTTGATAAGGTCCAGGAAGTCTTGGAGGAACAAGAAAAAGAAACCATGACGGCCTCAGCACCTATGGAGATAAAGGCTGAAATGCCATCGAAGCCCCAGGCCCCGGCTGAAAGGGATGAGCAAATGGGTATCGAAATACAGGAAGTTTCAAAAGCCAGGGAAGGGGCCGCTGTAAAGAGTCCGGAGCCGGCATTGGAAAAGCTGGAACCTACATTAAAAAGAACATCACAACCTCCGGTGCCTATGACGGCGGCCGTCAAACCGGTTCTGCCAAAATCAAGCGCGGAGGAGGTACAACGGATCGAACTCTCATTACTGTTGAAAAGGGCCGATAAGGGGGATGTCCGTAGCCGCTCATATGATATGGAGGCAAAATCAGCGCCATCCGTTCCTGAAAAAACGAGCGCTCGGTCATTCGGCGCTGGAGGTGAGGAGAAGTTAGGTGGTGTGACATTAAAAGACAAACAAAGGTTCGATTATTTTAAGGAGGATAATGCTATCCAGGAGGCAGATACGGAAGGTTCACCTCCAAGAGATGGATCCGGCACCTGGGTTTTATCGCCCTATGAAGCACGAAAACAGGTTGAGTCCTTTGTAGCAAAGGTTCAGGGTCGGATGCTGAAGGTTGAAACCAAAGACAAGACGGATGTGCCCGTATATGTCGATGTGGAGATCCCGGCTGATCAATATTCGGATTTTTATCGTGAATTACATCGGATTGGAACCGTCCGATCCTCCTTGCCCGCTATCAGTGAAAAAGACCAAAATCCCATCCAAATTCGAGTCAGGTTTGTAATGGAATAACATTTTTTTTCTTCTCCAGTCCACATCCTCACCCCAATCCTCTCTCCCTCAAGGGAGAGGGAGTTGTCGAAGAGCCTTCGGGGAATGATTGTAAAACGATGATCTACCTGAATATCTAAAAATGAAGGTTATTCGATAAGGTGCTGAGTTCTCCATTTCAAAAAAATCGGGAACTTTTTTCTCCCCTAGTTGTCTAATGGATCAAACAGCGTATGAATCCATTGAAATCGAGGAGGAAAAAAGATGAAAAATAAGATGAGGATGACTTTTCTGTTGGTCTCATGTGTTATGTTGCTAATGGCCATGCCCGCCATGTCACAACCTGAAGGGGATGATGATAAAACCTTGTCTCCCTATTTTTTTGTACAAACCGATGATCCGAGTGTTGATCAACTTCCTTTAAAATCTACATCCGTGGATGTGAACGTCTCCGGAGTGATCGCGGATGTAGTGGTGACCCAGGTCTATAAAAATGAAGGAAAACGCCCTATCGAGGCCATTTATGTGTTTCCGGCCTCCACAAAGGCGGCTGTCTACGGAATGAAGATGACCATTGGGGAACGAACCATCATTGCAAAGATCAAAAAGAGCAATGAGGCCAGGCAGGAATATGAGGCTGCCAAGGAGGCGGGTCAGAGTGCCTCCCTTCTGGAACAGCAGCGGCCCAATGTCTTTCAGATGAACGTGGCCAATATCCTGCCCAATGACACCATTACCGTAGAACTTCGTTATATGGAATTGCTTGTGCCGACGGATAAGGTCTATGAGTTTGTGTTCCCCACCGTGGTGGGACCGCGCTATTCCAATAAAAACGCGGCCGACGTCCCCCCCTCTGAAAAATGGATTTCAAACCCCTATCTACATGAAGGGGAAGCACCCACGAGCACTTTCAGCTTATCCATGAACCTGAATGCCGGACTCCCCATTCAAGAGATCACCTGTTCCACGCATAAGGTGAATATCCGCTATCAAGGCCCTGATAAAGCCGGTATCACGTTGGATGAGACTGAAAAACAGGGCAGCAACCGGGATTTTATATTGCAATATCGCCTTGCCGGCGCACGGATTGAATCCGGTTTGTTATTGTATAAGGGCGAAGATGAGAATTATTTCCTCTTGATGCTTCAACCCCCTGAACGTTTTACCACCAATCAGATCCCGCCTCGAGAGTATATCTTTATCGTAGACATCTCCGGGTCCATGCACGGCTTTCCATTGGATATATCCAAAAGATTACTCAAAGACCTGATCAGCGGACTCCGCCCGACGGATCGGTTTAATGTGCTTCTTTTCGCGGGCAGCTCCTTTGTCATGTCCGAAAGATCATTGCCCGCCGATCAAAAGAATATCCAACGTGCCATTGATGTGATTGAACACCAGAGGGGCGGCGGGGGCACCGAGTTGTTGCCGGCATTAAAAAGGGCCCTTGCGTTACCTGGAACCGAGGGATTTTCCCGGAATATCATCATTGCCACGGATGGGTATGTTTCGGTAGAAGAAGAGGCATTTGATGTAATCCGTAATGGGCTGGGCGATGCCAATATGTTTGCATTCGGTATCGGCTCGAGTGTAAACCGTCACCTTATCGAAGGCATGGCCAGGGTCGGTATGGGGGAGCCTTTTGTGGTCACTCGTCCTGAAGAGGCCGCTTCAAAGGCGGATAAACTCCGAGAACTCATTCAATCCCCGCTGCTAACGAACATCCAGATCGATTATGGAAAGTTCAAGGTCTACGACATGGAACCACCGGCCATTCCCGACCTCCTGGCGGAGCGCCCCCTCGTAGTTTTTGGTAAATACAGAGGCCAACCCAGAGGTGAGATCGAAATAACAGGGCTGACGGGTGAGAATGATTTTCAGACACGGATTGATGTGTCCGATGTTGAGCCCATGACGAGCAATCTAGCCCTGCGGTATCTATGGGCGAGGCATCGCATTGCGGTCCTTTCCGATTATAACCAACTACGTTCGACCGATGAACGGGTTCGAGAAGTCACCAACTTGGGGCTTACCTATAATCTTTTAACGGCCTATACATCCTTTATTGCCGTGGATTCCGAGAAACGTTTGGTCAATGATCAAGCGACGACCGTGAACCAGCCTTTACCATTGCCTCAGGGTGTTTCTAATTATGCCGTGGGAAGAGGCGGGGTTTTCAGCCGGGTCAAGGCATCATCTCCGGCGCAACCCTTTGTCGAAACCCTTGCCGGTAGCCCACGAGTCATGAAAGAGGTCGATACAGAAGAAAAGGCTTCACACGACGCGAGCAGGCCGGTTCCTTCGGATAAGGTGGATGTGCAGTTGTATCTCAAATTAGGCAAGGTCACCGCATCTTCAAAGGTATTAAAGGAGGCCATAACCCAATTGGTGGAAAAAGAGCTCAAAACCATACGCGCCTGTTATCAAGTATCTCAAGGGATGAACTCAGGGGAAACCAGAGAGATGACCATCACCCTGACGATCGATTCCAAAGGCCATGTGATCAAGGCACGGATGGGTGAAAAAGCAAAAGATAAGAAATTTGAAGAATGCATTATCAACCAGTTAAAAACATTAACGTTCCCCTCTCCTTCAAGCGGTAAGGCGGAAGAGATTACCATCGTTCTGGTTTTAAAGGCGTAATGTTCATCCGGAAAAGACCTGAATCCCAATCCCCCTGCACCTCCCTTCGCGAGGAGAGGGGCCAGGGGGAGGGGATAAAGAGGTGGGAATTTGGGGCATTTCTGGACAGGCATGAGCCAAAAAGCGATAGCTCGGATGAAAAGGGTGAGGTTCTAGGAATGAGCCTTAGATGAAATGATGTGGAAATCCTTTTTATATTGAGAAAAGGGATCTCATATTCGATTCGTTTTCATATCGGGAATCTCGGAAAAAGTCACTCAATCGTCCCGCCGGACTTGATCCTCTATCCATAACCCATTGAATTTGCAAGATCACGTCCCTCGCCTATCTGTGTGCGGCCACGCACAGGCAGGCCAGAATGACAAAATAGGGTGTTTTTTTGCGAGACCATCAAGTTTAACGTTACGACATCCGTTCAGTATTGAAATGGTCTCATGATGAATAGTCCTTCCCGGCAAAGCTCCCCCCCTAACCTGTACTGTGATGGCATGATTCATTATCATCGTGTCCAAAATCAGTGAAATTAGGCTTTTGGGTGGAGAACTCGAAAAGAGATCCCTGTACCCCCAAAAACCCTTTTGGACAAGAATGGCCGTTGAAATTACATATGTTTCATAAGCATGGATAAAATTGGCTAATCATACTGGACATTTTAACTTGTCTAAATATATATTAAAAATCAAACTCATCATGCCTTTCGGAGATGATCATTTGAACACGCTTCATACACTGATCAATTATATTCAGGATCTCACATTTCAAGACCTTCCCGATCCGGTTGTGCAAGGGGCCAAACGAAGTTTCCTGGATACATTAAGTGCCATGATGGCCGGCAGTGGGGCTGAGAGTCCTATGAGGCTTTTGGGGCTTATTCGGGAATGGGGCGGTAGGGAGGAGGGGACAATTCTCATCCATGGAGACAAAGTGCCCTTGCCCCACGCTGCCTGGGTAAACGCCGCCATGGTCAGGGGATTTGATTTTGACGAGGTCATTGAAAAACCCGTAGCCCACGCCAGTGCCACTACTATTCCTGTGGCCTTAGGTGTTTGTGAATTTCGCAAGCTCATGAGGCATCGCCCGGTGAGTGGTCAAGAATTGATTACAGCAGTCATTATGGGCAATGACCTGAGCTGCCGGTTGAGGCGGGCGGACAAGGGGCCGGGAACGGGTTGGCTTTCGGAACCTTTCAATACACTGGGAGCTGCTGCATTGGGCGCAAGGCTGTTCGGCTTCAATCAGGAGGCCTTGAGTTGTTGCCTGGGGATCGCCTATTTTCAATGTTGCGGGAATCTGGGTGCAACCATGGGCGAAGGCGGCGGCATGATGGCTATTATCGGGCAGGGGGTATCGGCCAATGCGGCCATAACCAGTGTTTTATTGGCGGATCGGGGGGTTACCGCCCAAAAAGACTTCCTTGACGGCATGTATGGCCTGTATAAGATGTACGGAAACGGCTCTTATGATCAAGATGTCTTGACAGGCGGGCTGGGGAAGGATTTCCCTTATTCCCATGCTACCATCAAGGCCTATCCCGGATGCGGTGCCACGCAAGCGGCAATAGACGGGACACTGACGTTGACCCGCGAGCATGCTATCAAGTCAGATGATGTGGAGCAGGTCATTCTAAGGGTGGGTAAACTGGGGTACCATATCTGCAGGAAGACAGGAAATCCCAACAACACGGCAGATGCCTTATGGAGCTACCCCTACTCGACGGCTGTTGCATTGGCCAAAGGAGACGTGCGAATAAAGGATTTTACTGAACAAGCTATTCATGACCCACAGGTGACGGCTTTAATACCCAAGGTGATCGTGGAAATGGATTCCGCCCAGAAATTAGCCGGGAGCGCCGATATCGAGATCAAGACTAAAGATGGAAAACAATATCGGAAGCTATTGGAACATGCCAAGGGCCATCCCACAAACCCGGTTACATGGGAGGATTTGACTGATAAATTTAGGCAGTGCAACGCCTTTTCAGCCCGCCCTGTTTCAAAAGAGCGCGAAAAGGCTATAATCGATATGATCCACGGGTTGGAAAAGGTGGATGATGTGACCCATATCATTGAAGTCATGAAATGAGATTAAGAAGCACGGATAGACTAAAAGTCCTTAATCATAGCTTGAGCGTTAATGGAAAGCCTTTTAAGGTGCAATACCCTGACGAGCCGTTATGCTGTGTAGAACATGGTAAACTGGTCACGCTTGTCATAAAGGGTTGCGGATGTTCCTTGACCTACTGGGACCCTGAAGAAGTTGAAGGAAATTATGTCTAAGCGATCTTTATTGGAAAAATGTTAGATACGTTTACAATATACCCCATCGGGATGATTCATAAGGATAATCATCAGGTTTCAATTGAGATCTTTGAGGCATTCAGAGATGGACTATTCGGCCTTGAACATTTTTCCCATATTATTGTCTTTTCATGGTTTGATAGAAATGATACTGTAGAAAAAAGGCACACCTTAAAGGTCCATCCAAGGGGCAATAAAAAAAACCCTTTGACGGGAGTATTCGCCACGCGTTCCCCTGTCAGACCCAACCTGATCGCCATCTCCACATGTAAGATCCTCTCCATTGAAGACACGATTATTCATGTGGACCGGATCGATTCATTTGACAGGACACCGGTCATCGATATCAAACCATGCCTGCCCGGCGATGTGAGTATGGACATTAAGGTGCCACAGTGGGTGTAAGGACGTTGCCACGACTGAATCGAAATGGTTAATGATTGTTTGCAGTACATAATCATTATCATTCATTACATGGAAAGGGGCGCAGGGCGCAAGGCTAAAGGCATAAGGTGTAAGAGCGTGTAGCGCCCCATACAAAACAATGGGATCTCCGACAGGGCATAAGGTAAACATCAATCCGATAATTTATGGTATTTGGTTGAAATAAATTTTGCCCTTTACGACATGTGCCCCGCGCCTTGAGCCTTCGTCATCAGGTAAATTGAATGAACCTAAGAGTGAACAACATATTTTACGGCTGGTGGATCGTCGGGGCTATATTTATCATTTCAGCCTACATCTCCGGGGTCATTGCTTTTGGTTTTACATCTGTTTTTGAACCCATCGCCAAGGAGTTTGGCTGGAGTTATGTCCAGGTATCCATTGCGGCATCTATCCGAGGGTTGGAGATCGGGCTCCTCGCACCGGTGGTAGGACTGTTACTGGATCGTCTGGGTCCCCGGAAATTGATATTTGCTGGAGCCCTTATCACAGGCCTCGGCCTCATCTTGCTGAGTCGTATTTCTTCTTTATCGGGTTTTTATGGTGCATTCATCCTGATCGCCACGGGCAACAGCACCTGTATCGGTGTGGTTCCGGTCACAGTGGCGGGATACTGGTTTCACCGAAAGGTTTCCCTGGTGACGGGTATCATTGTGTGTGGTGTTGCCATTGGCGGCACACTGGTTCCGTTGGTCACAGGTATCATTGATGTGTTTGGGTGGAGGACAGCCATGATGGTTTTTGGTTTAGGCGCATGGGTGGTTATCTTTCCTTTATCCCTGGTTGTTCGACATCATCCTGAAAAATACGGGCTTCTCCCAGATGGCGACCCCTTTGTTGAACCCTTGAAAAATACCAATACGAAAATCCCACAAAGTGTCGATACGGATAAAACCTTACGACAGGTCATAAAGACCCGCGCCTTTTGGCATATGCAGATCGGATTCATATGCCATGTGTTCGCTATTCATGCCGTGATCACTCACATCATGCCATATCTCAGCACCATCGGTATCGACCGCGCGGACTCCCGTTTTGTGGCGGGCGCCGTCCCTCTCCTTAGTATCTTGGGGCGGCTTAGTTTTGGTTGGTTTGGTGATATATGGGACAAACGACGGGTGACTGCTTCGGGGATCGCCTTAACAGCGGCCAGTTTGTTAATTTTAGCATATATTGAGCGAATGGGGACATGGATGCTGGTGCCTTTCCTGTTGTTTTTCAGTATCGGGTACGGTGGTCCGATTCCCATGATATCAGCGATTTTGCGGGAACATTTTGGTAAGAGCCAATTGGGCTCAATCGTGGGACTGGCTCAGGGATTGGCCATGATCGGCAGTGTCACCGGTATCGCTTTTGCGGGTTGGGTCTTCGATAGCTTCGGGCGGTATCAAGGGGCGTGGATGGTTTATGGGATCGTGTGTATTTTCGGTGCCTTTTGTATGTTCACCACCCCAAAAGAATGAACTGATAAAATTTTCAAACAGTATTGAAGAATAAAGGACCTTCTCAGAGATGTTTACGTTCCGCGAAATTATTGATTTGGCCATTCGAATCGAGCAAAACGGCGAGAAGACCTATCGCAAGGCTCAAAATGAGGTTTTGAATCCGCTTTTAACACCTACACTCAAGCGATTGGCGGATGACGAAAAAGAGCACATAAAATGGTTTGAAGAATTCCGGGATCGTGTCGGGGGCCAGGCTGTGCAATCAGGGCTGGAGGAGATGGGCAAATCTCTCCTCCAAGGGGTATTGGGTGACCAAGCCTTTTCAATCCAAGAGGCGGATTTTTCAAAGATTGATGATCTTCAGACCCTTCTTGAACTCTCTCTTGAATTTGAAAAAGATACCATCCTTTTTTATGAAATGCTCAGTGCATTTGTGACTGACCAAAATACGATCAAACAACTTGAGATCATTATTCAAGAGGAAAAAAATCATGTAAGGATTCTTGGAGAATGGCTGAATAAGGCTTAAGGCTCAAGGCGCATGGTTTTAAAATAGAATATATTTCAATATCATCAGAAAGGCACAGAGACCGTTGTTATAACGGGACCGGCCTTGGTTCGCGTGCGTGATGGTAATGTGATGGAAGATTTTGAAATCCCGGAAGGACAGGTCTTTCGTTTCATATTCCCCCCGGGGGTATCCCATGCCATACAGAATAAAAGTGATCAACCCAACATCCTGGTGGCATTCAACATGGTGGAGCATGATCCCGAAGACCCGGATGCAATGAGGGATGTGCTCATATGATGAACCGCAGGACATCGAACGAGGAATGTTGAATGCTAAAGTGTTTTATTTGATATTTATCCCCCCCTTTGATGGGAGGGGATAAAGGGGAGGTGGCGATCTCGTTGCTGGCTAGATATCATGGGTTTTTTACAATATCATTCTATAAAATACAGGATCATAAGATTTTAACGGAATCGAAAAAATAATGACAAATAAACGCATATTCTATGGCTGGTGGGTGGTTCTCGCCTGTGCTTTAATCGGTCTTTATGTCGGTGGGGTGGTGTTTTTCGGATTTACGGCATTTTTCTTGCCCATCAAAGAGGAGTTCGGTTGGAGTCATGCCCAGATATCCTTGGCTGTCAGCCTCCAAGGGGCGGAAATGGGCATCTTCGCCCCTCTAGTGGGATTCCTGGTGGATCGGCTCGGCCCCAGAAAGCTCATTATCTGGGGGGTCATCACAGTGGGTTCGGGGCTCCTTCTCCTGAGTCAGATCCATAGCCTCCCCATGTTTTACATCTCATTCTTGCTGGTTTCATTTGGGGCTGGCGGCTGCACAGCCGTGGTCACAACCACGGCCGTGGCCAATTGGTTTCATAAAAAAATCGGGATCGCTATGGGTTTAATGGGAGCCGGTATCGGCGGCGGGGGCCTGGTGGTGATGCTGATCCCCTATTTGATTCAGCAATTTCAGTGGAGAACCACCATCATTATCTTGGCGCTGGGCATGTTGGTCTTGTGCATTCCATTAGGAATGATGGTCCGTAACAAGCCCGAGCAATATGGGGATATACCGGATGGGATTTTAACCGCTTCTCCTGTTCAAACGGCCGAGGATCCGGATAAGGGCATTGAAATGGATTTCAATCAGGCCTTGAAGAATCGATCCTTTATCTATCTTAACATTGCGGAATTGATACGCTTGACGGCAATCCCGGCGGTATTCCTGCATGTCATGCCCTATCTGGATAGTATCGGTATATCGACAGCCATCAGTGGTTTTATAGCCGGCGCGATCCCTTTGTTTGGCATTGCCGGGCGTGTGGGATTTGGTTGGCTGAGCGATAAAATGAGCAAAAGATACGTATTTGCCATTACATTCGGTTTGCTGAGCATAGGAACCCTTTCGTTCGCTTATGCACAGGCCGTGTGGCCCATCTTTGTCTTCCTTTTTTGTTTTCCCCTGGGGCACGGAGGTAGCATGGTCTTGCGTGGGACCATTGTGAGGGAATTTTTCGGTAGGGCCTCATTCGGCAAATTGATCGGCATCATCCTGGGGACAGGAGCAATAGGCGGCATTATCGGACCTACCCTGGGGGGGTGGATTTTCGATGTCACCGGCAGCTATTATGCGGTTTGGCTCTTGTTAGGCACCATGACCGCCTTGGCTATCGTGATGATATTAAGAATCAGATAGAAAAGGCTCAAGGCCCAGGGCACAAGGCGCGAGGCAAAACCGACCAGCCTCTGATAGATAAGACATTCCTTTTATAAAAGGAGAAAAATATGCGACGTATTATGCTGGGGAAAACAGGTATTGAGGTGAATCAACTTGGTTTGGGTGGTATCCCCATCCAGCGGGTGGATGAAGCTCAGGCCGTGGAAACCGTTGTATATGCCCTGGAAAAGGGCATTGATTTTATCGATACCGCCCGGGGTTACACCACCAGCGAGACCTGGATCGGCAAGGCGTTGAAGCAGGTGGATAAGAAAGTAATCCTGGCGACCAAATCCTTTAATCGCACGGCTGATGGGGTTCGGAAAGACGTGGAAAAAAGTCTTTACGAACTTCAAACCCGATATATAGATATATATCAATGTCATGGTGTGAGGGATTACGAGGAATATCAGCGTATCAAGGCCAAGGGTGGGGCCTTGGAAGGGTTAATCAAGGCCAAGGAAGACGGCAGGATCGGGCATATCGGAATCACCAGCCATAATCTGGATCTGTTGGAAGAGGTTATCGATGAGGGCCTGTTCGAGACCATCATGGTCTGTTTTAGCCTATTGGAGCCAAAGGCATGTGAAGTCGTAATCCCAAAGGCCGTGGAGAAGGGAATCGGCGTCATTGCTATGAAACCCTTTTCAGGCGGGGTTATTGACAATCCCGCTATTGCGCTCAAGTTTGTCCTCTCATGGCCGGAAGTCCTGGCCCTGGCCGGCGTGGAGGCGAAGGGTTTGGTTGATGAGAATTGGGAAATATTCCAAGGGGATTATAAACTGAGCCATGATGAAAAGACCGAGATCGAAATGGTTCGCAAACAATACGACAAACGATTCTGCCGGCGTTGCGATTATTGCCAGCCTTGTAGTGAAGGGATACGCATTCAATATATTTTAGGGATAGAGTCCTTGGTCAAGAGAATGGGGATCGAGGCCCTATTATCATCACCCATAACAGCCAATGTCATCAGCGATGCCAAAAAGTGCACCGAATGCAGAGAATGCGTGCCCCGCTGCCCCTATGAACTGCCCATTCCGGATTTGATCAAAGAGAAGCTTTTCTGGTTGGAAACATTGGAAAGACAATAGATGAGCTTTTTGCCATACTTATTTACGGGAATATTCAGATAAAAAAGGGTGATAGCCGCAATATCCTGCGTAAAATCTTTTATGGTGATTGTTTTTGTTCCCGGTTTGCCATCATGCAATGGCCCTTGGGCAAGTTCGGTTTGAGATTGACAATACTCCGAAAACCATTGAAAACATCAGAAAATCATGTAAATTTTTACTCATTTTCGGCAATTTATTACGCATAATGGGTAAGGATTTTCATGTTTTTATCTTGAGCAAGTTCTTCCTGAAATATAACTGCCTGTAATGAAAAGATAATTCATTGTGCTGCCTTTGGAATAAATATTGCTTTCTTGAGTGCTGATGGTCTTGTAAAAGGTCGGAAAAGACCTGTTTTTGTCATTCCGGCCTCTGTGTGCGTGTCTGCACGGAGAAAGGTGAAGACCGGAATCCAGCCTTTTCAAATGGTTACATGAACCCTGGACGGCGGTTTTCACCGGCAGGATGATTTTTTAAGAGATCGTCAAATATATAATCCTGTGTTATACAGTCCATGTTCAAGTATTAACCGCCTTATCATTGATTTCATCGCCGTCATACATGCGAAGGCGGGGCTATAGTCATTTTTTCAGCTAGATTTTCTGAACACGATGATGAGACTGTTAACAAAGGGCGATCCTGACCATGAATCTCTCCTCCAAGTTGCTGGGCAGGAGATCGTGTACGATCCATTTTTGTTATTTTTTCGTGAAAATGTATAGATGATAAATGTTTTTATCCTAACATTTTGCAGAAATATCGATTTATTTTACGGGACAGAGCTTGTTTTCAAGACTTTAAGAACAGGATTCCCAAACGCCCGGATCACAGTGGTTGATAATGCAAGCATCCCGGAGGTCATACCGGAGATCAAATCGCTTGCGGCAGGCTGTGATTGCCAATTTGAGGGTCTTTCCGGGAATGGTCTGGAGCATCACACATTTTTAGCGAAGACCCTGCATGATATGGCTTCCGGAGAATCAGCCCATGAGACTCTAGTATTTATTGACCCGGATGTTTGTTTTTGGAAATCATGCGAGGATTTCTCTTTTCATGCCCTAATAGCCGGGCGGCGAACATCAGGCTTTAAGCTTGAAAAAACAAAAACCATAACCATGCCGAGACTCCATACATCCTTCTTGTGGATACCGGACCCCAAAAAACTGATGCGGGAGATATGGAGACTCCGGAGCAGTCATTTTGACTTTGAACCCTTTATCCCATTTTCTTTTGTCATGGATGGCATGTGGTACCGATATGATACCGGGGCGAGCCTTTATGCCGCATTATCCCATAAGGCCGAAAGTTTTGCGGAAGATCATTTGAATCGTTATGATCATATATACTGTGGCTCACATCTCGATTGGCTGAGTAACGTATATGACGCCGAAACCGAAAAAATGATGAAGGAAATCCACACCTATGCAAAAGAGGGGGATCTTATTAGACTTAAGGGCATATGGAAAAAACAGGTTCAAGATTTTTCTAAAATAACCGTTAACCATTAAGAAAAGGAGGTGTAAAAATGACACAAGAAATGAAAAAGGAATATGAGGCCCCAAAGGTACTGGCATCATACAGCAAAGAAGAATTGGAGGAATCCATCAAACCACATGGCGATTATGGTCAGCCCGGCTGCGGCGGTGGCTGCGGATGTGGATGTGGTAGTGTGCTTTAGTCGCGTAAAAGAATCCTTGCTTTTTTAGGACGATAAAATAATCGCGTAGGATGGTGTAGCCGAAACAAAAGGGATCGGTTTCTATATCTTCTAGAGGAAGAGGCTGTTGTCATTCCGGATCAAGAGGATATTTACCCGAGGTGCGAGGCCTATGACCCGGTATATTTGTTTGCAATCGGGGAGAGGTCGTAGGTTAAATTTTTTGTAAAAACAGGCAGTTAATTAAATTTGACTGCCTGTTGTTTTTTCGCTATATATTAACGGTCTCAAAAGAGGATTCACGGTTCGCCGTGCTAAAAAGCCACCAGATTCGGGCCTTCGCCTGTCTGCGTGCTGACACGCACTGGCAGGCCGGGATGATGGGGTTTGGACAATTATGGGACAGTTAATACCTGAATCTTGCACCAATCATCTACTGCGGTTTGAAGCGCCTTGGCTATAAAGCCTGTTTCGTGATTTTGATCCTCACCCTATAGGTAGTATGCCTGAGGGTCAAAATCACCCCAACTTCGCTTTATAGTCAGGCTTTCGGCGCCTCGCTACGATAATTGGTGCAAGATTCTGGTAATAAGTTTCGGATGTTTTGTTTATATTAATGATCAGCATGATCATCATCCCCAAAAACGATAAATAAAATATGTCCCCGGTGAAACTACATAATGACACCCAAAACCATTATGCCTGGCGTCAGATGGTTCTCCAGTGGCATATCACGGAACGGTGCAACTGGCGGTGTTTACATTGTTATCAGGAGCATTATTCAGACGATGAACTCGATTTTGAAAATCTGCTTGATATAAAGGAGCAGTTTGTCACTCTCCTGGATTTGATGAACCAGATCAAATCACCTCTGAAGGTCAGCGGGCATATAAATATTTCAGGAGGAGAACCATTCATCCGGCAGGATTTTATGGATCTGCTCGGCGTTTTCAAGGAAGACAAAGGCAAATACAGTTTTGGCATTTTAACAAACGGCAGCTTTATTGATTCAACGGTTGCGAAACGGTTAAAACAGGTCGGACCTGCTTTTGTGCAGGTCAGCATGGAGGGCGGGGCAATTACGAATGATAAAATACGCGGTTCGGGTGCCACGACAAAGACTATTTCAGCCATCAAAAACTTGAAACAGGAAGGCATCCCATCAGTTATCTCTTTTACGGCTCACCGGGGTAATTTCCTGGAATTTCCGGCGGTGGCTGGATTGGGACGTGATCTTGGTGTTGCGCAAGTCTGGTCGGATCGCCTGATCCCTGAGGGCAGCGGCGCTGGTTTGTCGGAGCAGTTGCTTTCACCTGATGAGACAAAAAGATTTTTCGAGCTGATGTATGCCGTTCGGAAAGAATCGTTAAAGAGCTTTTGCCGGACCGAAATATCGATGCATCGGGCCTTACAGTTTCTTGTAGGCGGTGGCAGACCATACCGCTGCGCAGCCGGTAACTACCTGGTTACAGTATTGCCTAACGGAGATGTGTATCCCTGTCGCCGCATGCCGATTCATGTCGGAAATCTCCAGGAAACCCCCCTTGTTGAGTTGTATACAAGCAGCGAAGTCTTTCGCGCTCTCCGAAATAAGGATAACATCAGTGATGAATGCAAGGATTGTATTTATTGGCAAAAGTGCAGGGGGGGACTCAGGTGCCTTTCCTACGCTTTGACGGGAAATCCATTTAACGCTGATCCGGGATGTTGGATGAAAAACTCAAGACCACCAAGAAACGGTGAAAAAAAGAGATTTCCATTTGACTATCATCTTGCCTAAGGGGTTGTTTTATGAGTCAAGAAAAGATTGGTTTTCAAGAAGATGTTTACGGATTTTTGGGCTGTGAGATGCGAGTACAATCCAATTCACGGGATATCTTAAAATTCCTCCAGTCTGTTTATGCCAGATTTTATAAGGGAAATGAATCAAAGAATGATGATTGCTCTCATGGGCATGTGGATGAAGACAAGCTGATAAAAATCATTGATGCCCTATCGTCATCGAACGAGATCATCATAAAGAGCATTTTCGGCGAAGATCATATGAGATGTAAAAGTCTATATGAATTTGAGGATGATTATTATGCGACCGTTCCCGATCCATTGGCTTTTATCCAATGGATAGTGTTGAAGAATGTTTCCCTCCTCGCGAAAGATTACCAACTTATCCATGCCGGCGCTGTTTCTCTGGGTGATTCATGTGCTATATTCCCGGCTTTTTCAGGATTCGGTAAGACCACATTGACATTGCAGTTAATTCAAAACGGGTTCAAATTTCTTTCCGATGAAATCGCTTGTATCCGATCCGATACAGCATTCGTTGAACCGTTTCATCGTAAACTGAATCTCAATGATGAATCGCGCCGTCTCTTAGGGTTGGGGCTATTACCCGAGGGTAGCAAGAGAAATATCGGATCGGGTGAAGCGGAATGGACACTTGATATTGAGGATATTGTCCCGTCCAGTCTTTCGCCTCCTTGCGTATTGCGATATATCATCTTTCTTTTGGGGTTTGGTGAAAAACCGAGATTGGAGAGAATTGCGGTATCTAATGCCCTGTTCAATCTATTCAGGTTTTCCTTCAGCTCTATTGATAATCGCGCAAAGCTTCTTTATGACTTCGCCCCAGTCATTGATCGAGCCGGATGTTATAATCTTGTCATGGGGGATCCTAGTGAAACCGCAGATCTTATCAGTGGTCTTTTCCAAGAAAATCAGGATGCCATTATGGGATTATGAAAAATGGTACTTGATGCACATATGGAAACAATCCTTGATTTCTGGTCTGACAAAGGGCAGAAGACATCAAATATATTAAATGGAAACAGCATGGCACCTTTGATCCGGCACGGTGACACGGTTGTCATTAAACATGGGAGGAATAATATATATATAGGCGATATTGTGGTTTATAAAGGTGCTGAAAAAATTTGTGCCCACCGGTTTATCACAACCCGGGAAAAAAGTGGGGAGACGAGGTTTGTGCTGAAAGGGGATAATCGCATTTTTTTTGATCCGCATATTGCAAGAGAGCAGATCATCGGTAAAATTGTCGAGGCAAAAGGGAAAAACGGAGATCTCAGATTTGATGCTGCTTTCTGGATGGGGATAAATTATATTTTAGCAAAATTCTCTTATGTTTCAGGGATGTGTCATGCCGCTGATTCAAGATATTGGGAAATAACCGATCGGATAATTCGTATCATCTCCAAAATTGTTTTAAATGGAAATTCCTTCTGGGATGTCTTATTGAGAATAATCGCAAAAACATCCAGAATGATGTGTGCGGTTAAAAAAATGTTAGTAAAATTCAAGGGTCGGGAAAATGGAGTAAATCAATGAGCACTAATAATCCTTTACGAAAAGAAAATATCTCCGCCAGGAAGATGGGTGAAGAGTGGATGTTATACAACTCGGACGATGAGAGTGTCCATGTGATCAATTCAACAGCCGAATTCGTCTGGAGATTATGTGATGGATCCAACAGTCTCGATGAAATCAAACAGGAGATAGCGAAGACCTATAATATTTCAGACAGCACAGACCTCAATAAAGATGTTGATGCAATCATTAACCAATTTCAAGAATTAGGGATACTGAACAGTTAGGTGATCCGATGGGCGTTAGAGAATGCATCATTCCAATGAAATAAAATTGCTTCTGAATTGTCTCAAAGCGGAACCCGATGATAAAAATATTGAAACGGTTCTTTCATTGGTATCAAAAAAATTGGATTGGCAAAAAGTAATAAGAATTGCCGAACAAAATGATATCCTGTCCTTATTTTTCTACAACATAAAACAGATATGCCATGAAAGCGCTTTTCCCTCCGATGTCTTCAAGGATTTGAGCAAAAGATATCACGCGATAAATTATCAAAACATTCGTTATTTGCAAGAATTGAAAGAAATAATGATTTTGTTGGGCAATGCGGGAATTGATGCTATTGCCTTAAAAGGGGCTTCGTTGATTGAGAGTGTATGGGAAAACGCAGCCTTAAGGCAGATGGCGGATATTGATATACTCATCAGGAAACAAGATATCAGTAAGGCTGAGCAACTGCTGTCCGATTCAGGATATGTTGCACATGAAGGATATCGACCAAAAGAGTGGTATAGGGAGCATCATTTTCATGTTGCCCCTTACCTACACCCGAAAAGAAAGATCCCGATTGAAATTCACCATAATTTCATTTCGGCTGATAGCCGTATCCATTTAGATATGGATCAAGTCTGGCGGCATGCGGAAATCAATACAAACAGAGAGATCAGCACGAAAAGATTGAGCAGGGAAGATATGTTCATCCATTTGTGCCTACATATCCATTCGACGTGTGTTGGGACGATTAAATATCTCTCTGATATCGCCAGATTCCTAAAATATTATAAAGGTAATATCGACTGGGATATTATCGAGAAAAAGGCGAAGGACAAGGAACTTATTCATTGTATCTATTATTCTTTGTATGCGGCTAACGTTTTTTTGGCCGCCAGCATTGACAAGCAGATTATACATCGTTTCCAGCGCAAATCT
This sequence comes from Deltaproteobacteria bacterium, assembly GCA_016930835.1. Taxonomy (GTDB): domain Bacteria; phylum Desulfobacterota; class DSM-4660; order Desulfatiglandales; family HGW-15; genus JAFGGA01. The sequence continues at coordinate 4,454 of JAFGGA010000101.1, read as the reverse complement.
TCAAGACATTTTTGGGCGCATTTTTTAATAATTAAAATGATCAAAAATGATATTGTCTTTGACTATGAAGATTATTTTTTCCCGGAGTATTATCACGCAAAGTTATTCAAAGAGATCTTCATGGAAACGCCCCTCAAAGAAAAAATGATTTCGATAATGGAATTTTTATTTCCCGGAACCGACCTTTCTCCGCATAATGTTCGCGACAGGTTCCCGTTGAGACCCAATAGGCTTGCCTTTTACGGTCATCGAATTTTTCATCTTTTGTTAAAATCTCTAAATTCGAACAAATAACGTTCTAAAAGCCGTAAAAGAAAGAACGATGTTCATTTTAATAAGATAGAAATAAAGGTAAAAAGTATTGCCACCTATTATTGAAACCAGTAATCTTCGTAAGATCTTTCCTTTACCAAAAAGGTATAAGGATCTTATCCTCCATCCATTTTTAAAAAAAGAGACCATTGCACTCGAGGATATCAACATTTTGATAGATGGGGGGGAAATATTTGGATTGTTGGGTCCAAATGGCTCCGGGAAAACGACACTTATTAAAATTTTATCCACTCTTATCTTGCCGACCAGCGGGAAGGCATTCATCAACGGGCTGGATGTTACGTCTCACGAAGAGAAGATTAAAAAAATGATCGGATATGTGGTAAGTGATGAAAGAAGTTTTTTCTGGCGACTGACCGGGCGGCAGAACCTTCGTTTTTTTGCTTCTTTGAACAATATCCCTCCATCTAAAATAGATTCTACTATTCAAGAGCTTATTCGATTGATAGGCTTGGAAAAAGAAATCGATAATGTTTTTCAGAATTACTCATCGGGAAATAAACAAAAAATGGCCATTATAAGAGGACTTTTGACGAATCCTCGAATACTTTTTCTGGATGAGCCGACGAGAAGCCTGGATCCTGTCGTCACCCATAATTTAAGGAGTTTTATCAAGGAAGTGCTTGTTGAGCAGACAGGGAAAACGGTTCTTATCGCCACAAATAATATGCAGGAGGCTGAAGATCTCTGTAGCAGGGTTGCTATTATTCAAAACGGAAAAATCAAAAAATGTGATACTATCAAAGAAATTAAAAATATATTTGTCGGGAAAAAGAGATATGTTTTGATGTTGAAATCATCCTTAGAAGAAATTCAAGCGCGAGTTGATCATTCATATCTCAAGAACAAAGTCGTGAATCTTGGCCATGGAGTATCGGAAAATAAGTTCATTTTTCTAACGGTAGAAATCGACATGAAGAATGAAAGTATATCTGAAATCATTGAATGGCTCGTTACCACAGGAATCAAAATAGAGTCGTGTATACATCAGGAATTGCCTTTAAGTGAAATTTTTAAACGGTGCATCAATGCCTGATATTATAAGAAACCTTAAAAAACCTTTTGTTTTCCTCCATAAGGATATTATCAATGAATCAAGTTATAAGTTTGCGTTCGTCACTCAATTGCTGGGGATCTTTTTTTCGGTGGTTTCACTTTATTTTCTCTCAAAGTTAGTAGGGAAGGCCGCATTGCCTCATATTCAACCTTATGGCGGTGACTATCTTTCTTTTCTTCTGATTGGGCTGGCTCTTTTCGGATATATACAGGTAGCGTTAAATAGCTTTTCAAATTGCATTCGAAATGCTCAGACACTTGGGACCCTTGAAGCCATGCTTGTCACTCAAACAAGTATACCAACAATTATTTTTTCATCATCTTTATATAGTTTTGCAATTACCTCCTTTCGAATTATTGTCTATTTGTTGTTCGGAGCGTTGGCGTTCGGTCTGAATGTTCGAAGTGCTAATTATATGGGTGCAATCATTATCCTGTTTATCACGATCATTTGTTGCAGTAGTATCGGGATTTTATCCGCCAGTTTTATTATGGTGTTAAAAAAAGGAGATCCATTGAGTTGGATTTTTAAAAGCCTTTCCTGGTTGTTGAGCGGCGTATATTATCCTGTTTCTATTTTGCCCGATTGGCTCCAGAAACTATCGTACTTTATACCTGTTACCCATTCGCTGGAAGGAATGAGAATGGCTCTGCTCAATGGCTATCCCATGAGAGATTTGTTTTCCAGCATACTGCCGTTATCAGTATCCACGATTATCTTGCTACCTTTAAGTATGTTTAGTTTCAAGTATGCGGTTAGAATTGCAAAAATCAATGGATCACTTACACAATATTAGTTGTCACTCTGTATTCAATTTTTATCGTGATTTTATTTGGATCATTTTCAAGATTTCAAGATGCCCACGAGCAAAAATACTATACAATCGAATCTGATTTCGAATTTGTCTAATCTTGCCAAAGGATATATGCCTTCACGAATATTCCTTACCGCATTGGAACTCGATGTCTTCGGACACCTCGGATCCGAAGCTCTCAGCGCTCACGATATAGCATATCGTATGAGAACAGATGTTCGGGCTACTGAACTCCTTCTTAATGCCCTTGTGGGTATGAAGATCTTAAACAAGAATAATGGTCTGTATTCGATCCCCGACCCAAGTCGAGATTTGCTCGATTCCAATAATTCCAACTATTATGGAGGAACCCTGCTGCATAGCGCCAATTTATGGAGCGCATGGTCTCATCTTACGGAAGTTGTGAAGAACGGATGGCCCCCTCCAAGACGATGGACGCCTGAAATGAGTTGTGATCTGGCCATTTCCTTGGCGGGAGATATTGAAGGTGTCGTTGCAAAGATGGCAATGGTGCTGGATTGTTCAAGTATTAAACGCCTACTGGATTTGGGAGGCGGATCCGGTTCATTTGCTATTGAGCTGGCCAATCTTTATAAAAGCATACAGGCGGTTATTTATGACAATGACTCCGAGGCCCTTTCAATGGCCATGCAAAAGATTGAAAATCTAAAACTTATTCAAAGGGTTCAAGTGAGAAAAGGGGATTTCATGATTGACGAGCTTGGAGACGGATATGACATGATATCCCTATCTTTTATCCTTTGTCTCTTCAACTTAAAGGAAAACACCTTCTTACTTAAAAAAGTATACGCAGCCCTTGAAGAGGGTGGGCGTGTGATTATTCGTGACGCATTTCTCGACGATTCCCATACATCTCCGGTACATTCGGCAGTTTTCGCGATCAACATGCTTGTTGCAACATTGCATGGACGTGCATACGCATACAGTGAGATTAAAGACCTGCTCGAAGGGGCAGGATTTAAGGATGTTTATAAAATTCCCATAAAAGGATTGGACCTTGCTGTTGGGAGAAAATGATAGATAATCTTGGAGATAAAAAATCAAAGATTAGAGGCACCTCAACAGGTCAATCAACCCAACACGCAGGAGTGCGGAGTGAAACATCGGTTGATGAAAAACTTGATCGAATACTCGAAAGTGATTTCTTTAGACACAAGATGAATGAATTGCGCTTACTGCGCCTGTATAAAGACAGACCCCAGGATATTAAGGTTTCCGTAATAATGCCTACCTGGAATAGGGCTTTCATTATCGGGAGGGCTATCCATTCGGTCCTACGGCAGGCATATCATAATTTTGAGCTTATCATATCCGATGACGGCAGTATTGATAATTCCACTCAATATATCAAAGAAAATTATCCGGATAATCGCATTATGTATATCAAGAGCAATCATTCCGGGGTGAGTGCTGCCAGAAATATTGCATTAAGACAATCCTCCGGAAGCCTGATCGGGTATCTCGACTCCGATGATGAATGGTCTGAGAATTATCTGCTTTTAATGGTGAATGCATTTGCCGATAACCCGGGTGCCGGTACGGTCTACTGTGGGGTAAAATCCATAAATTACGTGTGCAACCATACATCGGTCTTTTTCAAGGCATATGATCGAAAAGCCCTTCTCCGCAGGAACTACATTCCCATTAATGGATTCATGCATAAAAGAGAACTTTATAGAGAGTTGGGAGGTTTTAATCAGGATCTCACAGTTTTGGAAGATTGGGACCTGATTCTTCGATATACAAAGACCTATCCACCATTAGCTGTCGAGTGTACTCTCGCCACCTACTTCTTTGAAAAGGATTTCGACCACCTTACATTATCAAAAGACCTTTACGATATGAATGCAGAAGTAAAGAAGTTGCACATCACCGAATAGGTCTTGGGTCTTTTTTAGCGAGAAACGCTGGTACAAAGACCTACAAAAATATGCTTAATCGTAATAGTTTAGTTTTTTCCTAGTGGCAAAAATTTTCAGGCGGAAAAGCCTATGAAAGAAAGGATTTTTTCCCGTAGAGTCGGAATTTATTCCCGACCGTGACTTTCGGTGGGGTATAAAACCCCACCCTACTCTGAATTGCATCAATAATATTTTGGGATTTCAAATTTGACATACTCGCAAAAAGTCGTCACCCCGGCGGAAGCCGGGGTCCAGAGTCCCTGTAACTATTTGAAAAGACTGGATTCCGGTCTTCACCGGAATGACAAAAATAAGTGTTTTTCGACTT
>JAFGGA010000100.1 GCA_016930835.1 Deltaproteobacteria bacterium | reverse complement strand
TTAAGGACTGATGCCTGGGAGACAAATACCGCTATCGCACCCGCAATAAAAAAGGCCGGTATAAGGCATGTCAGCACATGCTCCCGGGCATATTCCTGGAGCATCATGAAAGCCTCGAGGCCGGATTGCCGGATCGTTTCATTTGCCCATGGAACGTAGTATGCGGTTACAAAAGTGAGTGCAATGATAAGCAATTTGGTTCGCTCTCGCATGGATCGGATCTCCAATACTAAATATCTAAATGACGATTTATAGATGTATAAGAATCAAAAAAATTTTATCCTTTGCAGATGTTTTCTCTATTGATATCCGGTAATCTTTTGATCAGGTCGCGGATTTCAGGCTCATCTTCCAACCAAAATCTGAGATTTCCCATGAGGCTGGAAGCAAAGGGCGATTTCCGTCCATCCGTAAGATGATAATTGACCCAGAGGCCGTCTTTTTGATAATCGACAAGACCTGCTTCTTCGAGTATTTTCAAATGCTTGGAAACATTTGATTGCGCTATCTTGAGCGCCTCCCGTATCTCGCATACGCACATGGACTTGTGTTGCAGCATCTTGATGATCTTGACACGGTTGGGATCGGAGAGGGCCTTCATCACTTTGGTGAAATTTTTCATAATGACAGCTCGCTATATTCTTTTTTTGGAATATATAGCTTGACATGCACTTTGTCAAACAGAATTGCTTACCCTTTTAAAATTGACATACTCGTAAAAAGTCGTCACCCCGGCGAAGGCCGGGGTCCAGAGTCCATGTAACTATCTGGAAAAATTGGATTCCGGTCTTCACCGGAATGACAAAAATAAGTGTTTTTCGACTTTTTACGAGGCCATCAAAATTCACTTTTTAAAAATATTAAGGGACGTCAGCGTATGATTATGTTTGAGTGATAGGATCATTATTGGATGGAAAAAATTTGTCTCCCTATCAAAAGAAATGGTCACGGCTCTATTCGGTTAATATTGAATTTACCAAACCCGCGATCATCACTATACAGGATATTCTTGTCGTCCCCTTCAAGGCATGCAATCAAATAACAATCGACAATTTCTATATGGTTGTTGTCTCGCCAAAGTTCAAGAGATCGTCGAACAAGCTTTTTTTCCTTAATCATCATTCCTTTATAACTGATAAGTTTGAGCAATCCATCGGTGATCTTTTCTCTTGGCACCTTGTAATAACCTTGAAGCACAAAGATAACCTGAAATAAAACAATGAGCTTGAGTTCAACGCGAACATCACCGGTTTCGATTGAACCGAAAAAAGAACAGAGGTTTTTATATTTGTGATTCGTATCAGCAGTCAGGAAACGCAAAATAACATCTGTGTCCAATAATGATGTCATTTCCCCCAACCCTCAATAAAACCTTTTTCAGTTGCCTCTACTACTTCTTTATTTCCAGGTTCCGGCTTGCTTTTGGCATATTGCCTGAAAATTCCGAATAGATCATCCGTACGGGTATGTGATGATTTTGTTCTGGAAAGGGGCTTTAAAAGAATGCCATCTCCCGAAGGGATGGCTTGAATTTTATCCCCGACATCTATGTTTTATTTTTTTCGCAGAAAGACGGGGATGACAACCTGGCCCTTTGGATAGACCTTCATCTCTATGTTTTCCTTTGAAATGGAAGCCATATCATTTCTCCTTTAAAAATGGGTTATACTTAAGAATATTTTAAGTATAACCTTTATGTCAAGGTGGATGAAATAAGGAAATTTTCTCTACAATGATGTATCAAATAAAGTTCGCGGGGTTGTTTAAAGAGGAATCATCTTGACAGGGGGGGCGTTTTCAAATAGTTTTTCTTCAAAAAAACAATAAAAGGAGATCAAGTGATGAATGTTCTTTTTTTCGGTCCAAACGGAAGCGGCAAAGGGACTCAGGGGGCGATTGTCAAAGACAAATTTCATATCCCTCATATCGAAACCGGCGTGATTTTCAGGGAAAATATTTCTAAGGGCACCGACCTTGGTAAAGAGGCCAAGGGTTATATTGATCGGGGAGAGCTCGTCCCGGACAGCATCACTATCCCTATGATACTGGATCGTCTTAAGGCGGATGATTGTAAAAACGGTTGGCTCTTGGACGGGTTCCCCAGGAACCTGACGCAGGCTCAGGAACTGGATAAGGCCTTAAAAAACGAAGGTATAGCCCTGGATATAGTGATCGAAATGGTCTTGGATCGACAGATCGCCAAAAACCGGATCATGGGACGCCGGTTATGCGCCAATGACAACAATCATCCGAACAACATCTATATTGATGCCATTAAACCCAATGGGGATAAATGCCGTGTCTGCGGAGGCGCTCTGAGCACACGATCCGACGACCAGGATGAGGAAGCCATTGATAAGCGGCACAATATCTATTACGACACAAAGACCGGAACCATGGCCGCGGTCAATTATTTTAAAGATCTCTCCGCTAAGAACAACGGTAATCCCAAAATCATCGAATTGGATGGACGACCCGGCGTCAAAGAAGTGTCCTCGGAGCTTTTGGGTAAATTAGGCCAGAGCTAAACGATTTCAGGAGCACGTGCCGTGTTTTCACTTTCAGCCCCATAAGGATGAATTGTACAACGGGGCGTGCTCATCCATAGTCACGCCTCGCGGAACCAAAGCCCATAAAAACAAGTCGTTAGCTGATGGCTGATTTCTGACAGCTGAAGGCTCCATACGGAAATACCTCAATCCCCCTCCCCCTAACCCCCTCCCGCGAGTGGAGGGGGGATTCATGGATGGACACTAGGCAAGAAGACAGTGATTGACGCTCACCTGATTACGGCCTCCTCTTTTGGCTTTGTAAAGGGCGTCATCCGCTGCCTTGATCAGATGATCCGAATTAGAGTTTGGGGTAGGAATCATGCCTGCCACACCCAGGCTTAAAGAGACATGGGGGGCGATCTCTGAATATTCGTGGATAATGCTTTTATTATAAACAGCCATTCTTACCTGTTCCGCAATGTGGGCGGCGCCATCTATGTCCGTATTGGGTAAGATGATGATAAACTCTTCTCCCCCGAAACGGGCCACGAGGTCCGCGGGCCGGTTCACTTCGGCTTCGATGGTCTTCGCGACCCTCACAAGGCAGATATCTCCGGCTTGATGGCCATAATGATCATTATATAATTTAAAAAAATCGATATCACACAAGATAAGCGATAACATATTCTTTTCCCTGGTCATTCGTCTCCATTCTCTATCAAGATACTCAATGAAGTGGCGTCGATTGGCTATTTGGGTGAGACTATCGATACTGGCAATTCGCATCAATTCCTGATTGGCTCGCAACAATTCATTCTCGGAAACCTTACGCTCGGTAATGTCAAAAATGGTTCCATCCAGCCACATAGGTAGACCCTCGTTACTGAAAACGGCCCTGCCTTTTTCAGAAAACCATCGCGTTCGACCTTTGGCATCAATGATTCGATATTCGACTTCAAAGGGTTCAATCTTATTAATGCTGTCACGTATAAATTTTTCTACCTTTTGAATATCATCGGGATGAATGATACTGCGAAGTGATCGAACGCTATTAAATAAAAAAACAGAGGCCGGGAATCCGCTTATGGATGAGATCTCGTCGGATATGAATTCAAGGGTCCATTCCGGATCAATACGAAACCGGTAGACTGCACCCGGCACGCATGTAATAAGGGCATACAATTGTTGCTCGTTGTCATGGAGCGTCTTGGTGATTAGTTCGCGTTCATCTAATTCCAACTTTAACAGGGCGTTTTCTTTTTCCAGCTCTCTGATCCGTTGTTTAAGATCGTGATAAATGGATTTTTCGGCCATGGGAAGTTTCTTCCGTGTTTTTTGAGAGATTCAATGGCATATATATATGAATTTTTTCTTTTTTTCCATGATATAATGAATATTGTAAATATCAGACGATACTTTTATTGAAACCAAGTTAAACCGTACTTGGCGCAAAGCATGTAATGACGATTACTATTCAAGGGAGTGTTTAAAGGAAAGGCACAGGGTTTTTATTTAGAGGTTTTTATTGGAGATGGCGCTGACCATGCTGGCGGTCTCTCTGAATCCCAAACGGGGTATAGCCTTTTTAACCGAAGTGACCTTTTCGGCCCCGCGATAAAAAGGTGAATTGGCGGCCGCAATAATGCGGATGCAAATAACGGCATCCTTTTCAATGACCCGGGTTAAGTCGGTCACCGTGGTCTGGGGGTTTTTCATGACTTGATGGAGTTCATTAAAAATTCCGGGCAGGACGGGGAGTTCAATCTTTCCATCCTTGAATTCTTGGACAATTCGTAGAAGGGTCCTCTTTAACTCTTCTTTCACTCCATGGCTGATTCCTTCGTCTTGAGACGATGGATTATCCGCATTTTGCCCATCACATGCCGATACACCGAATCCAAGCTTTTCGATCCTATGCGTAATGAACTTTTTATCAAAGGGCCTTGTAACATAATGATCACATCTCATTTGTACACAGGTTAGAATGGTATTCTTATCCACATTGGATGATGCCATGAATATCTTAACCCGTTTTGCTTTTGGAACGTAGCAATTTAGGTTTTTCTAAATCCAAACGATTGGATTCCGCGCCAGATTTTTCAAAAATCTAAAATGATACTTTGGAACATGTTTTTCGGCTTCAATGGTATGGATCTTCCGCAAAACCTGTTTCTCATCCGTGTCCGGCATGGATATATCAAGCGTAATAATATCAAAGGATATTCCATTTTTTTGGTTGTCCTGACACCTATCAATTGCTTCCGCCCCTCTTGCGGCGGTTTCACAATCCGCAAAATCGGCCAACATCTTTCCTAACAGGGCCCTGGTGACCGGATCATCGTCTACTCTCAGGGTTTTCATTTTTGTCCCCTAAGATGGATGTTCGTTTGATAGGAAATATCCGCGATAATCTTGCCTAACAATCCAAAATCATTGTAAAAATAAAGGGATTCGCTTTTGCCCCGTATGGTTTTGTCTTTTTTCTCAGTGAAAAGCAAACTTCTCTTGCCTTCGAAAGAAAACAAGGGGTTTTCTGAAAAGATTGTCAAAATGATGGATCTAGGTTATATAAGGCGGGATCTATCCGTGTGTGGAAGCCAAAGGAATTTGGTGGGGTGAGTGACGGGACTCGAACCCGCGGCATCTGGGGCCACAACCCAGTGCTCTACCAGCTGAGCTACACCCACCATCCATGGCCACCTTTTAACACTTTTTTAAATTTTTGCAACAAAAAGTTTGATACGGGGAGGGTGATTCAATGACCCACGTTTCTTGTTTCCAAAATCCTACCGGCACAGGAGAAGATAATGGTCAAGGATAAAAATGCACTATTCCGTGCTATTCCTGCCGTAGATCGATTACTGGAAAGTGATTATCTCGCCGAGATAATCGAAAGATATCCTCGTAATCTTATTCTTAAGGCTATTCACAGGGTCCTGGATGAGTACCGGAAGAGGGTGGATGCCGATGCTCATTTTACCGATCCCTCGGCATTGAATGTTCAGTCCGTATCCGACAATGTAATAGAAATGGTTGAAAAGATGGCTAGATCAAGCCTTCGGCAGGTCATCAATGCGACGGGAGTAATTGTCCATACCAATTTGGGAAGATCCATATTGGGGAAACGGGTGTTGAGCCGGTTCGAACCCCTTGCCGGTGGATACTGCAATCTGGAATATGATCTGGAACAGGGTCGGCGAGGCAGCCGCTATAGCCACGTGGAGGGCATCTTAAAAGAGCTTACCGGGGCCGAAGCCGCGATGGTGGTGAACAACAATGCGGCTGCGGTTTTTGTCACGCTTGAGACCCTGGCCAAAGGACGCGAGGTGATCGTGTCCAGGAGTGAATTGGTGGAGATCGGCGGTTCTTTTCGTATCCCGGATGTCATGAAAAAGAGCGGGGCCAGGATGATTGAGGTGGGGACCACCAACAAAACACATCTCAGGGACTATGAGGAGGTCATCGGTCCTGACACGGCCTTACTCTTGAGGGTGCATCGAAGCAACTTCCAGATAGTGGGTTTCACGGAAGATGTTGAGACGTCTCAATTAATTGACCTGGGGAGAAAGAACGGTTTGCCCGTTATCGAGGACCTTGGAAGCGGATGCCTGGTGGATTTCTCAAAATACGGGCTCTCTAAAGAACCCACCGTGCAGGAGGCCCTTACACAAGGATTAGACCTGATCACATTCAGCGGGGACAAATTATTGGGAGGACCCCAGGCCGGGATCATTCTTGGCCGTCAAGATCTGGTGGATGCCATCAAGAAGAATCAACTGACCCGGGCATTACGCATCGATAAATTAACATTACTGGCCTTGGAAGAGACCTTGAATATCTATAGGGATGAAAAGGTCGCCCTTTCAGAGATCCCCACGTTAAAAATGATCACCGAGCCCTATAAGGAATTAAAGGCAAAAGCAGGCCGTCTTTTCAGGATGATCGCGGATGTTCCAGGGGAGTCTTTTTCGGTAGACCTCATGGACGGTCATTCAAAGGTCGGGGGGGGCGCCCTCCCCCTTTTGGATCTACCCACCCGGCTGGTGTGCCTGACACCCCAAACCTTATCCGCACATCAAATGGATGAATGGTTTAAGTCTTTTGACCCGCCTATCATTGTAAGGATCGAGGAAAACAAGGTTTTATTGGACGTGAGGACTATCCAGGATTTTGAAGTAAAGACCGTGGCTCAGGCCGTTCGGGAGCTCGGGAGGGAGGTTTCCGGATGACCACGTGGAGACCCATATCGCTGGAAGGTGTCAGATCTTATCCATTAAGGGAAAGGCCCAGCAAGGTCAAGGTGGATGACTTCGGCAAGCCCTGGGAATCCGGCGGTCTGATGAAACAATGGCTCCGGTCGCTTCCCAATATCCTCGCAGGGGAAGAGTTCAGAAAAGCAGTGGATGCCATTGTAGGGGCTGTAAAAACGGGAAAGATGGTTATATTGGGTATGGGTGCCCATCCCATCAAAGTGGGATTAAACCCCGTCATCATTGACCTCATGGAACGTGGCATATTGCATGGCCTGGCGCTGAATGGCGCAGGAATCATCCATGACGCCGAACTGGCCATGGTGGGTCAGACATCAGAGGATGTGGCCGCTCAACTCGGGGATGGAAAGTTCGGCATGGCGGAAGAGACGGGGCGGATCTTGAATGAGGCCATCATTGCGGGCGCTGAAAAGGGAAAGGGGCTGGGCAGGGCAATCGGCGACATGCTCGTTCAGCAGAAGTTTCCCTATAACCATTACAGCCTTTTGGCCAAGGCCGTTGAACTGGATATCCCGATCACGGTTCATGTGGCAGTGGGGACGGATATTATCCATATGCATCCCAAGGCGGATGGTGCCGCCATCGGGCGGACATCACACCTGGATTTTCGTATCTTCGCTGGCCTTGTATCCCGGTTGGAAGGTGGCGTTTATATCAATCTGGGTTCCGCGGTGATCCTGCCGGAGGTCTTCCTTAAGGCCGTTACGCTGGTCAGGAATTTAGGGCACCCTGTAAAGCGATTAACAACCTTGAACATGGATTTTATCAAAGGCTATCGCCCCATGACGAATGTCGTCAATCGGCCAACATTGGAAGGTGGAAAAGGGATCTTTTTAACAGGTCATCACGAAATCATGTTTCCCTTACTGGCCGCGGCGATCATTGAGGCGATGGAACAGTGATAATAATAAAAAATTTTTTTATGGATATCGAGGAGGTTAAAATAAAATATGCCTATTTATGAATACAAATGCATGGATTGCGATAATGAATTTGAATACCTGGTTTTTGGGAATGATAAAGACATCATGTGCCCGAAATGCGAAAAAACAAACGTTGAACGAAAGATGTCGGCTTGCGGTTTTAGGAGCAGCGGGCATTTTTCACCTGCGGGCGGTTCATCAGGCTGTTCATCCTGTTCGGGCGGAACCTGCGGCACTTGCCATTGATCGATTGGAAAAGGCGCGAGGTTCATGGCTCGGGGCGCAAGGCCCATAAACAAGAAGATTTCGTTATCAGACCTTGCGCCATGATCCTTAAGCCTTGTAACCTAGAGTGAATCCAGTTTTATAAAATCTACAGGATCTCATATGTTTCGTATCGGTTTCGGATATGACGTACATCGTCTGACCGAAGGAAGGCCTTTGGTCTTGGGGGGGGTGACCATCCCTTATCCCATGGGATTATTGGGCCACTCGGACGCCGATGTTATGATCCATGCTGTTATGGACGGTATCCTCGGGGCCTTGGGCAAGGGGGATATCGGTCAACATTTTCCGGATACCGATCCCAAATACAAGGATATGGAAAGCTTGGTTATGCTCAAGACGGTCATGGTGTGGATGAAACAGGAAGGCTTTCGAATAAATAATCTGGACTGCACTATTGTTGCTGAGAAACCCAAGTTGGCCCCCCATATCCCTGTTATGAAACAAAAACTTTCAATAATCCTTGAAGTTGAGAAAGACCAAGTCAATATCAAGGCCACCACCACCGAAGGCCTGGGGTTCTGCGGTCGCGGGGAAGGGATGGCGGCTTACGCGGTGGTAAGCATTGTTGACATTAAAACGGACTACTCATCTTGACTTTTGGAAAGTCACTTTTGAATAGATGGGGAAAATAAGATAAGGCGCAGGGCGCAAGGGCTCAAGGTCTAGGGATAACGCTTCGTCATTTTTCAGCCTTGCGCCATGCGCCGTGCACCCTGCGCCTTTTTGGGGAGAAAAGATTTTACATGACCATAAGGTTATATAACACCGCCACTCGGAAAAAGGAGGAGTTCATACCGCTTGTTAAGGGCAAGGTCGGAATCTATGTATGCGGTGTAACGGTGTACGACTTGTGTCATATCGGCCATGCACGATCGACCATCGTCTTCGACGTCCTGGTGCGGTATCTAAGGGCCAAGGGCTTTGAGGTGACCTATGTCCGAAATTTCACGGACGTGGATGACAAGATTATCGATCGGGCCCGTCAGACGGGAAAAGATCCGGCTTCCCTTGCGCGGGAATATATTGATGCCTTTTATAAGGATATGGGCGAATTGGGCGTCCTGAACGCGGACAAGGAGCCTTGCGCCACGGAGCACATTGATCGCATGATCAGCATGATTGAGACGTTAATCGATAAAGGATTTGCCTACGTGGAAGGCGGGGATGTCTATTATGCCGTGGAGAAACTGGATGATTACGGATCTCTTTCCGGAAGACGCCTGGAAGACATGCATGCGGGCAGCCGGATTGCCGTGGATGAAAGGAAAAGGCATCCCATGGATTTTGCCCTGTGGAAGGCGGCAAAACCCGATGAACCTCAATGGTCGAGTCCTTGGGGGCCGGGCAGACCGGGCTGGCACATGGAATGTTCCGTTATGAGCAATTATTATTTAGGACCGACATTTGATATCCACGGCGGCGGTAAAGATCTGTTGTTCCCCCACCATGAGAATGAAAGGGCCCAATCCAAGGCGGCTAACGGCGTGGAGTTTGCCCGCTATTGGGTCCACAACGGTTTTGTCACCGTGGAATCGGAAAAGATGTCAAAGTCATTGGGTAATTTCATCACCATACGGGATGCCTTAAAAGATTATCCGGCCGAGGTTTTACGCCTCTTTCTCTTATCCAAGCATTACAGAAGCCCCCTGGATTTTACCAGGAAGGATGTGCTCGATCTTCAGTCGGGCCTGATCCGACTCTATAGGACCTTGCAACGGATGAAAACGATTGTCGGACGGTCGGAACAAAAGGACCAATCACAATCTGTCTCACTGGTGGATGCCCCGGATGGATCGTTTCTTGATCAGTTCGTAAGGAACATGGATGACGATCTCAATACGGCCGGCGCGGTCGGTTTGATCTTTGAAAAGGCCAAAGAGATGAACAGGCTTATGGATCGTCAAGGGAATACGACGGATCCCGAGGTGTTCAAACAACTTAAAGACGATAGGCGACAAATATTTCTTGTCGCCAGAATATTGGGTATCCTCCAGGATTCACCTGAGGTTTTTTTCACCAAAATAGCCGGTCCAGCAAGGGTTGATCCTGAAGAGATTGAGAGCATGCTACGGGAGAGAACCAAAGCAAGGACCGAAAAAGACTGGGCAAAGGCCGATTCAATCCGCAACCGGCTCCAGGAAATGGGAGTGGTGCTGGAAGACGGCCCGAACGGGACGACCTGGAGACTGGATGTTTGAGATCGTAACCGACCTTGCCCCCTGCGGTGACCAGCCACAAGCCGTTCAAGATCTATCCGAAGGCATCCTGAAAGGGCTTAATCACCAGGTATTATTAGGCGTAACCGGCTCGGGAAAGACCTTTACCATGGCCAATGTCATCGCCCGGGTACAGAAGCCCACCCTGATTATCGCCCCCAATAAAACCCTTGCGGCCCAACTTTATGGGGAATTCAAGAACCTGTTTCCTCAAATGGCCGTGGAATATTTTGTCAGCTATTATGATTATTACCAGCCTGAGGCCTACATCCCCCAGTCCGACACCTATATCCAGAAGGATTCTCACATCAATGAATACATTGACAAGATGCGTCATTCAGCCACTCGATCCCTCCTGGATAGGGATGACGTTCTTATTGTGGCCAGTGTTTCTTGTATCTATGGTTTGGGTTCACCGGAGGCCTATCACGATATGCTGCTCTATATAGAGCAAGGGAAAACCCTCTCCAGAGAAGATGCCATCAAAAAACTGGTGGAGATCCATTATGAACGCGGGGAATACGATTTTTATAGAGGTCGCTTCCGCGTACGCGGGGATGTGCTGGATATCTATCCTGTGCATGAAGAGGACCGTGCCGTTCGCATCACGTTTTTTGGTGACGAAATAGAGGCGATTCAAGAGATTGATCCCCTAACCGGAAAGTTCGCGCGTGACCTTGGTCGAATAACCATCTATCCAGCGTCTCATTATGTCACCACGGTTGATATCCGTGAGAAGGCCATCGAATCCATAAAACAAGAACTCAAGGAAAGGATTGAAGTATTTCGCTCACAGAACAAGCTCGTTGAGGCGCAACGGATTGAGGAACGCACCCTTTTTGATCTCGAAATGATGATCGAGATGGGATACTGCCATGGCATCGAGAACTATTCCAGGCACCTGACCGGTCGCGGCCCGGGTGAGCCGCCCCCAACCCTGCTAGATTATTTTCCAAGGGATTTTCTCGTGATGATTGATGAAAGTCATATCACCATACCCCAGCTACACGGGATGTATCGAGGGGATCGATCCCGGAAAGAGACCCTTGTGGAATATGGGTTTCGGCTTCCATCGGCCCTGGACAACCGGCCCCTTCGGTTTGATGAGTTCAAGGGGCGAGTCAAACAAGTTTTATACGTTTCCGCAACACCCGGTCCCTATGAGATGGAAAAGGCAGATGCCGTCGTTGAGCAGATTATCAGGCCGACCGGCCTCATGGATCCGGATATCCTCATCCGCCCGGCAGTCAATCAGGTGGATGACCTTCTGGCCCGAATCAGGGAGCGGGTCGAAAAAGGGGAACGCGTCCTGGTGACGACACTGACGAAAAAGATGGCCGAAGATCTCACGGAATATTATTCGGAGTTGGGCGTAAAGGTCCAATACCTTCATTCGGACGTAAAGACCATAGAGCGTATGGAGATCATCAGGGATCTACGGGCGGGTGTCTTTGATGTGTTGGTGGGGATCAACCTTCTTCGGGAAGGTCTGGATTTGCCTGAGGTCTCATTGGTGGCCATACTGGATGCGGATAAGGAAGGGTTTCTTCGATCGGAAAGGTCTCTGATACAAACCACAGGGAGGGCAGCCAGAAACATAAATGGCACGGTGGTGCTTTATGCGGACCACGTAACCGGATCAATGGACAGGGCCATCAAAGAAAGCCATCGGCGTCGAGAAATACAACTGGCTTATAACCAGGCCAATAACATCACGCCCGCCTCAATCATCAAGAATATTGATAACGTCCTCGGATCGGTCTATGAGGCGGATTATGTGAACATTCCCCAGGTCACGGAGGAGGCTCAGGTATATTATACACCGGATGAGATTGTTAAAAAGATTGATGTCCTTCAAAAAAAGATGATTGAAGCAGCCTCCAGGTTGGAGTTTGAGGAAGCGGCTCGCTTAAGGGATGAGATGAGGATGCTGCAGAACAAGGAATTGGAGATGAGGAACTAGAGTATTCTTCTATGAAGCGGAATATTTTAATAATCCTAGATTATGCAGTTGTTCCAGGAGTTTTCGTTTATCAAGGGGTTTGGTGAGATACCCATCACATTGAGATTTAAACGCCGATATGACATTCTTGGAGTCGGACAGGGCCGTCGTCATCACCACCTTCACATGGCTCAAGCCTTTACTTTCATCGTGTTCAATCTCCCGAATCTTCTTTAAGACCTCGTGTCCATCCATTTCAGGCATCATAATATCCAGACAAATCAGATCGTAGGGTTTCTTCTCCGTTTGCGCCAATTGAAATGCTTCAATGGCCTCTCTCCCATTTACCGCGGTATGGGTTTCACCATAAGGGATGAGAATCTTTTGCAAGAGCAAGCGGCTTATAAAATCATCTTCTACAACCAGTGACTTCATATCTTTATCTCCTTTAGACTGAACGGCCTTCGGCAAGACAGGATGAAAAGGCGCCAGCCACGCATCACTTTTATCCCTTATGAAAGGATAGAGCACTATTCATGCCAATGGATTCCACATGAAAACCACAAATGAATTCCGGCGGATAGGCTTGCCCGTGCAAACAGGGGCGGATCAGGCAATTTGCCATGAAACAAAAAGGCGGCTGTTGGCGTCAATATTTTGACTAAGTCAGGTAAAGCGGCAAACGATCCGCCACCAAAAATCCTTTCTGGGTACTGGTAATCCTGTTTTGATTGAGTTCAATGTACCCCAGCTCATGCAGTTGAGACAGGGCCTTGTTTATATCCGGATTATCTTGATAACCTGAAATACGAATCCCTTTTTGGGTTCGTAATCCCAAAAAGAGATCTTCCAATCTAATCTGTTCATCGGTCAGATCCTCAAACCCACCAAGGGGTGGTTCGCCCTTTTCCAATGCCTCACAATACTGCCTTATGGAGCGCACATTCCACCAGCGCCGTGAGCCTTGAAAAGAATGGGCTGCCGGCCCCAGTCCCAGATAAGGCGTATGATCCCAATATTTACAATTATGGCGGGAGTAGAAGATCTCTTCTCGCGCAAAATTGGAAATTTCGTATTGGATATAGCCGTTTTCTTTCAAATAGTCGGAACCGGTTAGAAAAAACGAACACTCCTCTTCTTCATCCAAAGGTTTAAGCCGACCCTGGTCCTTCATTCGTTGAAAAGGTGTTTTATCCTCGATGGTCAACTGATAGCAGGAGATATGTTCAGGGTTAAACTGAAGCGCATGCCTTATGGTTTCCTTCCATATATCCATGGTCTGTGTTTCAAAACCGTAAATAAGATCCATACCGATATTATGGAACCCGTAAGACCTTAATAAATACAATGCCCTCTCCGCATCATGGGTATTATGCCTTCTCCCCAAATAATAGAGCGACGGATCATCAAATGACTGCACACCCAGGTTGACCCGATTGAACCCCATGGATTTTAGCCCTCTTATTTTTTCATCCGTCATGTCTCCTGGATTGGCCTCCAAGGTGATCTCCACATTGGACTGAAAATGAAAGTGAACAAAAAGGCACTTCATAATATCTTCCAAGTCCCCAAGGTCCAGCAAGGAAGGTGTGCCGCCGCCTATATATAGGCTGTCAAATGAATCAAATCGATGCTTGTAAAGGCTCACTTCTTTCTTGAATGCATGAAGCCATCCGGGGACAAGCTTAGTGGAGGCCACTGAATAGAACCCGCAATAAGGGCATTTTGATCTGCAAAAAGGCACATGGATGTAAAGACCGGGGGGAGAGATAGAGGTATTTGGATTTAGATTCAAGGATTCTCTTTCTGATATCAAAAGGCGCATGGCGCATGGCTCAAGGCGCAAGGAAAAAAATTAAAAAAACCTGCGCCCTGTGCCTTTTTCACGTTGACTCGGATTTAAACACGGCCACAAATGCACTCTGGGGGATGGCGACGGACCCGATCATCTTCATCCGTTTTTTACCTTTTTTCTGTTTCTCAAGGAGCTTTCGTTTCCGGGTGATATCCCCACCATAGCACTTGGCCGTCACGTCCTTTCGAAACGGGGATATGGTGGACCGCGCGATGATGGTACCGCCGATGGCCCCTTGAATGGGTATCTTAAACAGATGTCTGGGAATTTCGTCTTTCAGTCTATCGCATGCGTGAACCGCCCTGGCCCTTGCCCGATCTTTGTGCACGATCTGGGATAGGGCATCGACCCTTTCCGAGTTCACGAGAATATCCAATCTGACCAGATCGCTCTCCCGGTAATCCAACAGATCATAATCAAATGAGCCGTATCCTTGGGTGACCGTCTTCAAACGATCATAAAAATCATAAAGGACCTCGGCCAACGGCATATCAAACAGAATTTCGACACGACCCTGGGTCGGATAGTTGAATTTGGAGTTTTCACCCCGACGTTCCAGGCATAGGTCCATTACGGCTCCCATATATCGTTCAGGAATCAAAATACTGGTACGTATGTAAGGCTCCAGGGATTTATCGATGGTGGCGGGATCAGGGTAATATAATGGGTTATCAATATGGACCTTTTTCCCGTCCGTTAAGGTAAAGTGATATTCCACTGAAGGGACGGTCATGATAATGGACTGTCCAAACTCCCGCTCAAGTCGCTCTTGGACGATTTCCAGGTGCAAAAGGCCTAAAAAACCGCACCGAAAGCCCATACCCAAGGCCGCTGAAGAGTCCTTTTGGAAGACAAGGGAAGCGTCATTTAAAACATATTTGTCCAGGGCATCATTCAATGCCCCATAATCCTCGGAACTCATGGGATAGATAGAGGAAAACACCACCGGCTTGATGATTCTGAAACCGGGTAGGGGTGTACTAGCCGGTTCCGTATCCAAGGTGATGGTGTCACCAACACGAACATCCCGAATACGTTTAATTCCGGCAATAATATAGCCCACCTCTCCGGCCTCCAGGGATTCGCGGGGGATATTTCGGATCTGAAAAATACCGACTTCCTCCACCCTATAGGTCGCCTTGTTGGACATCAATCGGATGGTGTCACCGGTTGAAATCCGGCCGGTGAAGATTCGAGAACTGATGATCACACCACGATAAGGGTCGTAGTGGGCATCAAAGATCAGGGCTCTCAAGGGCTCGTCCATTCCGCCGGTTGGCGCTGGTACCATCATGGTGATGGCCTCCAGGATATCATCGATTCCAGTCCCTTCCTTTGCGGAACAAAGGATGGAGAGATCGGAATCCAGCCCCAAGTCCACTTCGATCTGTTCCTTCACCCGGTCAATATCCGCGGAAGGCAGATCGATCTTGTTGATAACGGGGATGATCTCCAGATTGTGCTCAAGCGCGGCATATAGATTGGCCAGGGTCTGGGCCTCTACCCCCTGGGAGGCGTCGACCACCAGCAAAACGCCCTCGCAAGAAGTCAGGGCGCGGGAAACTTCGTAAGAAAAATCCACGTGACCGGGCGTATCGATCAGGTTCAATTCAAATGATTCCCCCTTGTGGTTGACATAAGGAAGCGTCACAACCTGACTTTTGATGGTAATCCCACGTTCTCGCTCAATGTCCATGTTATCCAGGATCTGGTCTCTGAATTGACGATCCTCCACTAGCCCGACTTTTTGGATCAGGCGATCGGCCAAGGTGGATTTGCCATGATCGATATGCGCGATGATGCTGAAGTTTCTAATGTTGGTCATCATTGGTGTCCAAGATAGATTCAATTTGAGCTTTTTGCTTATTCCAGTAATTGTTTTTCAATAACGTCCATAACCGTTTTCCCTTTTTATCGATTGAGAAAGGAGATCCCCGTACCCCCGAAAACCGTTTTTGGACAAGCATCATGGGTCATGTTCTTTTAGGTCGACTTCGAATGCTTCAATAATACCGGGGCGCTGATCAATATAAAAATATCACTGATGGGTCCATTCAAGACAAATGCACCCATCGTGAAAACGAGGGATAAGAAGGAGGTATTGTCCAATGCCATGGAACGTAGTGAAGCGGGGTATACGATAAAAAAGGATAACTCGGCAACGGATAAAATGATCATGCCCCAAGCACCCCACTTCCGAAGATTCCATAATCCAATGCTGCACACAAGGAGCGGAACCATGAAGAAGAGGTATTTAAAAAAGAGGATCATCAATATGGTTTCAGGAAGAACAGGTTCGGTCGCCAGCCATAAGAGGGCCTTTAAGATGGCCAGCCATCCGATAGCCCATATCTGCCAGGGATAATCCATCAACAATCTGGAGTCCGGGAATAGGGTGAACGGCACTCTTTTTTCATCTTGTTCTTGATTCATGATTCCGATCCTTTAGTCGGCTCCTCTGAGTTATTTTTCGTTTGCCACATGGTCCCTTCTTTTGTATCAACCACCTCGATACCTTTTTCCCTTAGGGTTCGTCGGATCTGATCCGCGATATCCCAATCTCCGGACTTTCGCGCCTGCTCCCTTTTCTTAATCAGATCGATCAAGATAGGATCAATGGATGCGGCTTCAAGATCCATGACACCGAGTACCAAATTCACCTCTTTCAAAACATTTTCAATCTTTTCTTGATCCGTTGAAGAAAGGCCGTCTTGATCCATGATCCGGTTGATCTCCCTGGTAAATTGGAAAAGGGATGCCAATGCCGGTGCCATGTTCAGATCATCATCCAAAGCGCTCATAAATCGGGTTTTCAGGTTATAGGCCGATTGATCCACTTCAGCATGGGATGCTCCCATCCGGCTGTGTCGGAGTTTTGTGACAAAACGATCCAAATTCGAGATGGTCTTCTTCGCTGTTCCTAAAGAAGCCCAGGAGAATGATATGGGCTTTCGATAGTGCCGACTGATCAACCAATATCGTATCTCCCGTCCGGAAAAACCCTTTTCGAGGATTTGTCGAATGGTGTAATCGCTGTTTGGTTTTTGAGAAGGTTTTTTACCCTCGATCATGACCAGTTCGTTATGGATCCAGTAATTAGCCGGGGGTTTTCCGGTTATGGCTTGGCTGATGGCGATGGCGTTTTCATGATGAGGGAAAATCAGGTCGATCCCGCTGGTGTGGATATCATAGGTTTCCCCCAAATATTTCATGGCCATAGCCGGGCATTCCATGTGCCAACTGGGTCGGACGTTCCCCCAGGGCGTTTGATAGCTTATTCCCTTTTTGAGTTCGCTCAGGGTAGAACGTTTTAAGAGCGTGAAGTCCCGAGGATTGTCTTTTTCGTATTGTTCCAGGTCAACGGTTTTCCCAATCCTTATTTTTTCTAGGTCGATATTAGAGAGTCGGCCATAGTCTTTAAAACGGGAAATGTCAAAATAGATGGACCTGAATTTTTCATAGGCATAACCCTTTTCAAGCAATTTTTGGGTCAATTGGATCATCTCATTCACATGCCCGCTTGCCTTTGGGTATTGGGCGGCCCGTTTGATCCTTAGACTATCCAGGTCTTCGAGAAAATTTTGATAATAGGCCTCGGTAAAGGCTTGTAAAGAAATGCCCTCTTTTTCCGAACCCGCGATGGTACGGTCATCAAGGTCTGTCACGTTCATGACATGCGTGACGGTGTACCCTTTGAATTCCATGTATCGTCTTAAAAGATCGGCCAACAAAAACCGCCTGCTTTGACCGATATCAATGTTTCGGCAGAGGGTCGGTCCGCATGTATAGATTCGAACCCGATTTTCCTCAATAGGGATAAATTCCTCTTTTTTCCGATTAAGGGTATTGTAGAAAAATTGGCCGGATCTCTTTTTTGGAGCAAAGAGCGGCGTGCTCAGATATCGTTCGCCACCATCGGGTAAGATGACGACAATGGTTCCTTCCTTCATGTCCTTGGCGGCCTTAAGGGCAATAGCCATGGCTGCGCCGGAACTCATACCCGCAAAAATACCCTCTTTTCGAGCAAGTATCCTGGCAGTGTGAAACGCTTCTTCATCATCGATTTTTATGATACGGTCCGCGCGCCCTTTATCAAATATTCCCGGACGATAGGATTCATTCATATTTTTCAGGCCTTGGATCTTATGCCCTAGATAGGGTTCAACCCCGATGATCTCGATTTCCGGGTTCAGTTCCTTAAGCCGCCGTGAAATGCCCATAAGGGTGCCGGTAGTCCCCATGGTGGATACAACCATGGTCAGTTTCCCTTGGGTCTGTTCCCATATCTCCATGGCTGTTCCGTCATAATGGGCCTTCCAGTTTGAATCATTATTGAACTGGTCGGACAGCCAGTATCTATCCGGCTCCTCTCGAATCAAATGATAAACGGTCTCAATGGCGCCATCCGTCCCCAGATGGGCGGGTGTGAACTGGAGTTCAGCACCCATGGCGTGCAGAATCTTCTTTCGTTCTTCACTCACGGCTTCCGACATAACCAGGCGAATCCGGTAGCCCTTCACTGCGGCCACCATGGAGAGCCCAATGCCCGTGTTACCACTGGTGGCCTCAAGGATGATCTTATCTTGGGTCAGATCCCCTTTGTCTTCGGCATCTTCCACCATGCGCAGAGCGGGCCTGTCTTTGATGGACCCGCCGGGGTTGAAGGACTCCAATTTGGCAAGAATCCGAACCTTCTTATTGGTGCTCAACCGCTGGATCGGTACCAGGGGAGTGTTTCCGATATAATCCAGAATGTTTTGACGTTTCTTGGGCATTATTTGGGCTCAATCGAGAAAATATAAATAACAGGCGGAGAATCTATTATAATATGAGCCGGTTTGCAAGGGAGAAATCTTCCCGCTTCAAGCTTGACTTCCATACGATAAATAGATACTCATTGGTTTGCATTCTTGGGATTCAATCGTCACCCATTCAAGAAAGGATTCTTTATGAAGATATTGGTCACAGGCGGTGCCGGATTTATCGGATCTAACGTTGTGGACGGTTATATCCAGGCCGGCCATGAAGTAGTCGTCATAGACAACCTGTTTAGCGGGAAAAAAGAAAATGTCCATCCCAATGCCCGTTTTTATGATGCGGATATCCGTTCCGAGGAATTGGATGAGATTATCAAAAAGGAAAAACCTCAGATTCTGAATCATCATGCCGCGCAGATCAGTGTCCCGGCCTCCGTGGAGGATCCCATTTTTGATGCGGATATCAACATCAAGGGATTCTTGAATCTTTTAGAAGCGGCAGTAAAATATGATATTGAAAAATGTATTTTTATCTCGTCCGGAGGGGCGGTTTATGGTGAGGCCTCGGAATATCCCACAAGCGAAAAATACTTGCCTAAACCCCTATCACCCT
This sequence comes from Deltaproteobacteria bacterium, assembly GCA_016930835.1. Taxonomy (GTDB): domain Bacteria; phylum Desulfobacterota; class DSM-4660; order Desulfatiglandales; family HGW-15; genus JAFGGA01. The sequence continues at coordinate 2,546 of JAFGGA010000100.1, read as the reverse complement.
ATGCCATTACCAAATTTGCCTCTGAATATTACCTTTATTATTACAAACATCAGCATGGTCTGAAATATACCACCCTTAGATATGCCAATATCTACGGCCCGCGGCAGATACCTCATGGTGAGGCCGGCGTCGTGGCCATTTTCATGACCAACCTTCTCCATCGTAGTCCTTCCAACCTCTATCATTTTCCGGATGATGAACAGGGGATGATTCGGGACTATTGCTTTGTAGGTGATGTGGTTCAGGCCAATATAAAGGCATTGACCCTGGGCGATGGTGATTTTTTCAATATCGGTACGGGTAGAGAGACCAGGACACAGCAGCTATATGAAATCATCTTCCAGGCCGTAAAGGCGATAAGACATGATCTCCCGGATCACCTGAAGACTCTTTCGAGATTCAAGGCCCGCCCCGGAGATATTGCCAGGAGTTGTTTGGTTGTTGAAAAGGCCCGAAAACATCTTGGGTGGACGTCTCAAACCTCTCTGGATAAGGGCATACGCCTGACGCTTGAGTGGGCCTTACAAAAAAACACTACTGAATAAAGGATTGGATACTTGAACTTTATTCCGAATGTAAATTAAACGATTATTCATGATATGGCCACTCTTTGGGTGCTTTTTCATAAGTCGCAATGATTCGTTTCAAGCCTCTAGCATCAGGGACCCAAACGATGACCCTATTTCCTTCGTAGTCAAGATATTTTCCAAATAACCGGAGGTATTTTAACATTTTTTAGGTCCAGACCCTTGACATTTGGCCGGGAAGAATTATGTTTTCACAGCTTATGTCTACTATGATTATAAATATTTCAATAAATATTAGGTGGTTGCAATTTTTTCACCCGTTTTTTTCTGAAAGAATGAATCACTTCAAGACATCCGTTTTGAACCCCCGTTGAACAAGGATATGGTCCCATAGAAACGATGTTTTTCGAAAAACATTGAGGCTTTATTACTTTTTTATCACTATTATTTTTTATTTTTAGGAAGGAGAAAAAAAATGAAGGTTAGACCATTACATGATCGTGTTATTGTGAAAAGGATCCAAGAGGAGGAAAAGACCAAAGGGGGTATTATTATCCCGGATACCGCAAAAGAGAAGCCCTCTGAGGGAAAGGTAATGGCCGTCGGCAACGGTAAGATTTTGGATAATGGAAAATCACAGGCCTTGGAGGTCAAGGTGGGTGACAGGGTTCTATTTGGGAAATATGCGGGAACAGATATCAAGATAGACGGTGAAGAACATCTGATCATGCGAGAAGATGATATTATAGCGATTATCGAATAAGTTTAAAATACAAGGAGGATATTGAAGATGGCAAAAGAGATTAGATACGGCGGGAAGGCCAGGGAGGCTATCCTGAGAGGCGTAGATACCCTTGCTGATGCAGTCAAGGTGACCTTGGGACCGAAAGGACGAAATGTGGTCCTTGAAAAGTCTTTTGGAGCGCCGAACATTACCAAAGACGGCGTGACCGTTGCAAAAGAGATCGAGCTGGAAGATAAATTTGAGAACATGGGGGCCCAGATGGTCAAGGAAGTAGCCTCCAAGACATCGGATGTAGCTGGTGACGGAACCACCACGGCAACCGTGCTGGCACAGTCCATTTACCGCGAAGGTTCGAAGCTGGTGGCCGCGGGCATTAACCCCATGGCGATCAAAAGGGGCATAGAAAAGGCCGTGGCGGCTGCGGTGGAGGAATTGAAAAACATTTCCAAACCGACCAAGGACCAGTCTGAGATATCCCAGGTAGGAACCATATCTGCGAATAACGACGCTACCATCGGTAATATCATCGCCGAGGCCATGAACAAGGTCGGAAAAGAGGGCGTGATTACGGTGGAAGAGGCCAAAAGTATGGAGACCACTCTGGAGATTGTTGAAGGCATGCAGTTTGATCGAGGTTATCTTTCCCCATATTTTGTAACTGACCCTGAAAAAATGCAAGCCACCTTAAATGAACCCTATATCTTGCTTCATGAAAAGAAGATCAGCAACATGAAAGACATGGTTCCCATCCTGGAACAGATCGCCAAGATGGGCAGGCCCATGGTGATTATCGCGGAAGATGTGGAAGGGGAAGCTCTTGCGACGCTTGTGGTTAACAGATTAAGGGGAACCCTCCAGGCCGCGGCCGTCAAGGCCCCCGGATTCGGCGATCGGCGAAAGGCCATGTTGGAAGATATCGCCATTCTCACAGGCGGTCGGGTCATCTCGGAAGACCTTGGTCTGAAACTGGAAAATGTCACATTGAACGATCTGGGCACGGCCAAGACCATTAATATTGATAAGGATAATACCACGATCGTTGATGGCGGTGGGAGCCGGAAAGACCTTGAAGGTCGGGTCAAACAACTGAGGGCCCAGATTGATGAGACCACATCAGACTACGACCGGGAGAAATTACAGGAAAGACTGGCCAAGCTGATCGGTGGCGTGGCCGTGATTAATGTGGGTGCTGCCACGGAAACGGAAATGAAAGAGAAAAAGGCCAGGGTGGAAGATGCTTTGAATGCCACGCGCGCCGCGGTGGAGGAGGGCAT
>JAFGGA010000099.1 GCA_016930835.1 Deltaproteobacteria bacterium | reverse complement strand
GGAAATAACAAAAAAACTGATTGAATATTTTCTTCATTCACTTCATGAAGGCAATGAAAAGATTTTTATCATGGCGGATCTTTATCTGAAACTTGGGGATATTGCCGAAGGGTTGAGTTTTCTGAAAACTGCCGGAGATATCCTATACCGTTCAGAAGACAGGGAAAAGGCCTTAAGCTACTATGAGAATATCCTGGAGTATTTTAAAGATCATGAGCCGGTTCAGGATGATGTTCGGGCATATCTGGAGACCATCCTGGGCTATATGTCAATGACATCTGATTCAAGACCTGTCGAAAATCAGATTTCCCTTCTGACCAAAGCGGAAACAATAGCTACAGATTATGAACTATGGGATCTCTTGGCTCTCATAAAATTTCACCTCGCCCGAGAATTCATCATATCAGGGCGATTTGGTGAGGCATCCAGGGTTATGAATCTTTTCCTGGATCTCGCCAGAAAGCTGGACAATCCGAAGGTGCTGAGAATGGCAGCTCTTGCTGAAAGTGAATTGCTCTATTTTAAAGGCAGGATCAGGGAGGCAACGGAGTGCTACGACAGCGCCATCGGAAATCTGGAGGAGTTTGGAGATGAGGAAATGACATTGAGGATGAGCGCCCTGGTAGGGTGGTTCTATGTCATAGCCGGAAGAATTGCCCGGGGGATGGGATTGATTAACATCGTGCGTGAAAAATCTCATATGTTTGGATTTTCAAAAACAGCTCTATTTGCGGATATCATGAAGGTTCATTGTTACCTCGAAATCCGGAAGACAAGCGATGCAGAGGCAGTCCTTGATCAAGTTCTCCAAAAACTCGATAAACATGCAGACTACTTTACTCTCTGGGCGGTCAATAGGTGCAATGCCTTTATTCAATATACTAAAAAAAATTATCAAGATGCATATACCGCATACGATAGGGGAAATGAATATATATATTCACTTGGCTGGCCTCTCAAGATAAACGGATGGTGTCTTGAGTGTCTTTATGCCATTGAATCTCAAGGGTCATTCAAGGGAAAGATACATATTGATGAAGAGATAGAAAGAATGATTAGTGCAGATGATATATACACAAAAGGCTTTGCGCTCAGATACAGGGCGTTCAGGAATCGGGAAAAGGGGCGACCGAAAACAAAAATATTTGCAGATCTAAAACGGAGTGAGAAATATCTCGAAAATGCAGGGGCGGAAATCGAGCTTGCGAGGACACGAATTGCGCTGGGAGATTACTACCACAGGAACGGTAATGATAAAAAGTCGCAATCCTATTTTGAAAAGGCATGGAGGTTCTTTTCAAATGTCGATAAAGAGCTGTTCCCCGGGGATCTGATGGTTATTATGCCGCAGGAGGAAAAAGCGGATTTTATGATCAATCGGCTTGTTGAGATTGCTGAATCCCTTGGAACCATACACGAAACGCCCTTATTTTTAGATAAAGCTCTTGATGTGGCAATGGATTTTACACTTGCCATGCGAGGCGCGTTTTTTATGTTTGAGTCCGGTGAACCTAAAATTATAGCCAGCCGAAATGTGGACCTAAAGTTCGCCGACAAAGAATATTTCAAGACGATCAGGGAGATCCTCCTTGACCTAGAAAGCAAAAGGATTGAAATGATCTTCCCGGGATACGGCGAAGGGACCGTTGTCATAGAAAAAAAATTAAAAAAGGTCGGCCTGAATTCCTTTGTCTGTATACCTGCCAAGCTGGGAGATAGGACCTTCACCTACCTTTGTCTTGATAACAGGTTTGGAGATGCGTCTTTTCCTCAGGACTCACTACCCTTTTTAAGGGTGCTTTGTACTCAGATTGCGGTGGGCCTTTCAAATATCAATATTTATAACGAGATGAAGGAACTGAAGGAGCGTTTTGAAAGTGAGGCCGTTTTTTACAGACAGGAAATGGGGGGGATGCTCAGGCCATTTGAAGACATCATCGGCAAATCAGAAGAAACCCGAAAGGTATTGGAGCAGATTAGACAGGTCGCACCCATGGGCAGTACCGTGCTTATATTAGGAGAAACGGGCGTGGGTAAAGAACTCGTGGCCAAGGCGATCCATAACCTCAGCACCAGGAAAGACGGACCTTTTATCTCCGTTAATCTATCAATACTCCCCAATGATCTGGTTGCGAGTGAATTATTTGGACATGAAAAAGGAGCTTTCACCGGGGCTGGAGAAAGAAGGAGAGGAAGATTTGAGTTGGCAAACAGTGGTACCATATTTCTGGATGAGATCGGAGACCTGCCGGTCAATATCCAGGTGAAACTTTTGAGGGTGCTGGAAGAAGGTTGTTTTGAGCGACTTGGAGGGAGAAAACAGATAAAATCCGATTTCAGGGTTCTGGCGGCCACGAATAAAAATCTCCTAAAGGAGGTTGAGAAAGGGAATTTCAGACAGGACCTTTATTTTCGACTGAACGTATTCCCTATCCATATAGCGCCTTTACGAGAACGAAAAGAAGACATCCCCCTTTTAGCGGAGCATTTTGTCGATAAGTTCGGAAATAAAATAAATAAAAAGATCAAGCCTATATCAAACAGGGAAATAAAAAAGCTTATGAATTATCATTGGCCGGGAAATATCAGGGAGTTGAGGCACTTCATTGAAAGGGCGATCATCCTGTCTGATGGAAATAATATCAGCTTCCCGGATTTTAAGCATCAGTTATCGGACCATTCCGGACACAAAGATGAGATGCTTTTGTCCATGTCTGATGTAGAGCGCCTGCATATAACCAAAGTGCTGAATTCCACGGGTTGGAAGGTCAATGGTAGAGACGGGGCCGCGGAAGTCCTCGGGTTGAAACCTTCAACAGTTTTTTTCAGGATGAAAAAACTTGGTATTAAAAGACCGAGGATGATAACTTCCCTTCCGGATAATAAAAATTAATGTATGATTTTAGATTTTTGAAAAACATTGGTCAAATTCATGGATTCCGCGGTCACGCCGCGGAATGACGGGCGGATAACAATAATGACAAGTTATTGTTCCGTAACTGAGAACGATATTGGTCATTCCGCGGCTTGACCGCGGAATTCAATGTTTGGGTTTTGAAAAAATTTGAATTGTTACAAATTAATTAATTTGTAACAGTTTAGCTCTTTGAAAATTACGTGATACAAGGCTGGATTCCGCAATTGGTTTGATTTTTCAAAGAGCTAAACTGTTACATTAATTTTTGTTTTCCGGATGATCTCATGATTGATGGAGGTAGGGAAAAAATCCATCCGTGATCCTGGAAAGCTTGCATGGCATAACTCTCACAAACATAAAGAAAGGTAAAAAAATAAACAAAATCTGGTCTGACTTATCATCGGAAGAAAGCTGAATATTTATCTGGAGGGAAAACGTGAATACTAAAATTCATAAGCTCGGTTTTTGGTTCGGAATTCTTGCATTTGCTTCAAATGTTGCATTTGTAATTGTCCAAACGTTACAGCTTTTGAGGGTTCTCAAATATCCGTTTGATGAAATCTTTATCTATGGATTTTCACTTTGTATCGTTATCCCCTTTGTACTGGAAATGCTCGCCTTATATTACATTACTCCAGAAGATAAAAAATTTTGGGGGCATGCAGCCCTTATTTTTACTGTAATTTATGCTGTGTTTGTTACGGCAAATTATGTTGTTCAATTATCTACTGTCATTCCAATGACGTTAAGAGGTGCTGCTGACGAAGTAAAAATGCTTATCCAGACTCCGCATTCCCTATTTTGGGATTTCGATGCTATAGGTTATATATCAATGGGTTTTGCCACATTATTCGGCGCACTTGCCCTTGAAAAACATGGGTTTCAACGATGGGTCAGAACCATTTTTTTAGCAAATGCTGCCGTTACGCCTTTGATTGCATTTGTCTATTTCTACCCGGATTTTTCAGAAACAATACTTCTTTTAGGTATCCCTTGGATGATAACAGCGCCTGTTGCCATGTTGCTTTTAGCAATAATGTTTAAAAAGAATGCCTAAAATAAAAGGCTAATATTTGCTCAAGCCTAATGAGTAATGCAGGATATCCTTCACATTTTTTCTTTTATTCAAGAGGTAGTTGTTGAATTTTTAGGAAAAGAGGACGATTTATGAAGGAATTTTTGCCCGCACATAGGATAACGACTTTGGATTTCCGACATCGGCCGCCAGCTATCAACTTTTAAACAGGATTTCCACCTACAAGGAGAATTCAAAGCCCCGTCCTTTGAGCGGGGCTTTTTGGAGGATCCACTTTCCTTACAAAGATACCTGCTCATACCAACCGGCTGGTTTCCGCCCGTGACACATGCGATCATAATATGGATTGACTCACAAACGTCAAACCACTATACTCTTTTCCCGGAAAAGCGAGTCCACATCAATTCGCTACCTTGGAATGGATGCATTTCTCGGTAGTTATAGAGAATTGTTATCTAAAGACCCTCCGACGTTTCAGACCAAAAAAACTCCAGCCAGTAAGTCAAGGATCCCTTCTCATGCTGCTGTTTGATCACTCGGAAAAGGTCCGTAAATATGTTGCCGAACAGGAATTCGATGGATCCGAAGACTAAACACACAAAAAGTCCTTCAGAATGTGAAAGATACATGGTGCCATGGTTAGAAAAAAATCCTCTTTCCTATATTCGATAAAAAACGTTCTGGCCCGAGATTTTGTCTTTGCGTTTCTTGGATTATTTACCTTTACACTGGGCTTCCATGCCCTTTTCCCGACACTTCCCATCTACCTCACCAGTTTAGGGTTCAGCTTGGAAGAAATAGGTGTGCTTGTCGGCATCATGGGGGCTTCATCGTTGTTTTCCAGACTCATTGCGGGCGGTATCCTCCGGGAATATTCAGAAAAAAGCGTTATGATGACTGGTGCTCTGCTCTTTACCCTCACTTTTCTGGCTTTTATCCTCTTTCGCGCTTTCTGGCCCCTTTTCGCCGTGAGGCTCTTTCAAGGAGTCTCCTTCGCATTCTTCGACACGGCCGCACTTGCGTTCATCGTCAGTGTTGCCGCCCCGGCTTACCGGGGACAGACCATCGGCTATTTCGTGTTGGCGGCGACCTTCACTATGGCAATAGGTCCTTTGGGCGGGATGTTTCTGATCAACCAATACGGCTTCACTCCCCTGTTTCTGACCTGCATGTGTTTATCTCTTTTTTCTTTCTTTTTTGCCTGGAAGTTGAGGGGCCGGGAGGCTATTCAACATGACGCAAGCACTCCCGCGTACGGTCCCCTTTTTTTGAACCGGAAGATTATTGTTCCTTCCATTACGAGTTTTCTAAAGAGCTTTGTCTATGGGGCCATTGTCGCCTTCTTCCCCCTGTATGCACTTGAGTGCGGCGTAAAAAATCCGGGCTACTTTTTTACCGCTACGGCGAGCATGCTTATTATAGGCCGGGTCCTTGGGGGGAGGATTGTGGATACCTATAACAAGGAAAATATTATTCTGACCTGTCTTCTTACGGCAATGGTCGCAATGATGATGCTTTCCTTTTCAACAACGCTTCCCATGTTCATTTTTGTAGGAATGATCTGGGGAGCGGGAAGTACATTTTTCTTCCCCGCATCCATGGCTTATGCGCTCGAGTATGCGGGTTCTTCGGACGGTACCGCTGTCGGGACTTTCCGGTCCATTTCGGACCTGGGATCAGCCCTTGGCCCGGTTATTATGGGCATTATTATTCCTCTAACCGGTTACCGGGTAATGTTTCTTTGTTTGGCGCTTATATGTCTGATCAATCTTGGCCATTTTCAGTTCTATGTCAGGAGAAGGGTTTATAGGGTAAGGTTATGATCTTCGACATGGCGCAGTCGCCGTGATTGCAAGGTTTCCGCCGTAGCCAAAGGTATGGCGGGACAGGGGGTTCAGGGCTTAAAAAAGGGGAGGTCTGGTTGAAGTCATGCACCCGATACTTGTGTTATTAGCCTTAAGCCTTGCGAATGGGATAAAACCCGAAGGACATCTCAAAAATCTTCAAAATCTTCCTCATCAAAAGGAATGATTTGATCCGGCCTGGGTTTTTTAACGCATTGAACTCGCGGACGTTCCAGTTGGAAAGCCGTATGTTGGCCTTTTTGGATGGATTGATGAGCGGCCTGAGAAATCAGACGCTTGATGGAATGCGGGCTGTTTGAGCCGGGTGTAAACATCTTCTTCCCCTTCCCATTTATAAGCCTCGCCAGTTTATTGACGACCTTCCTCATCTGCACCGCTTGACTGCTCATTGCCTCGGTGGCTGAGGCCGATTCTTCCGCGTTGGCCGCGTTTTGCTGCACCACCTTGTCCATCTCCGCAACGGCCTTATTGACCTGGTCGACACCGCCGGCCTGTTCATTGGATGCAGCGACGAATTCCGCAACCAACCCCCTCACCTTTGATGAACTCTCGGACACCTGATTAAACGCCTCATTGGCCTGATTTACCAAATCAGAACCTTCTTTAATTTTTTTACGTTTCCTTCGATAAGGAGTGTATTGATTTGGGCGACCCAATCAATCACCCCGCCGCAAGCGAGCGGGGTATGAAAAGGAACAATACTTACTTTGTCCCCCTCACCCTAACCCTCTCCCTCATGGAGAAGAAACTAGCGGAAATCCCACCGCAACCAGTGGGGTATTCAAAATCAAATAAAATAGGAAGGAATTGACTGGGATTTTGGATGGCTATCGCTATAGGATCCCTTAATAAAGTGCTTGAATCTGATGCATACGTCAATAATTTGATGTCAGTATTTTGACTTCCATTGGATTGAATCCAAGCCTTTTTTAAGCAAATAAATGGAATGTCTCGGCAAACAGGAAATAAAAATGGACACACAAAGCAGATGCTCAATTTTTGACATAATTGACATTGACATTTATGATTGCGTTTTGCTAAATTCAACGCGAATTAGCCAAGGTATTTTAACCGAATCGAGAGATCGTTACTCCGGTTGATATTTGCAAGAAAAGTAATCATTTCTACACAGTCAATCATTCCAAAAATGAAAGGAGGTCATAAAAGCAACACTTTTCATCTTACTCATACGGCCCGGTAACGTACCGCAAAAACAAGGTCTTTCCATATTGGTTTCGAGGATTACGCTGCCTCAGGTCATAATTGTTTAACCCCAAATGACATTCGTCTTTCAATTGACAAAGCCCGTCCGATGAGGGGCTTCGATTGATGATAACCTCAATTTGGATCACGGCAATCCTATGATCAGACACTCATTCAGGGTTGCTGAAAATCAATGAAGCGGTTCATTTTTGGTGTTGACCTTAAACAGAGGAGGTATGTCATGAATTCATTATGGGTTTTACTTTTTTGGTTAGCGGTTGTTGTCGTAGGATACTGGATTTATGCGCGTTATGTGGGGAAAAGCGTTTTTGAAGTCAACAAGGACAGGGCAACACCGGCAAAGATGTATATGGACGGTGTGGATTTTATGCCCGCCAACAAAAACGTCTTGTATGGGTTCCAACTTAACTCCATAGCTGGCGCTGCCCCCATCGTCGGTCCCATTGTAGCCCTTCAATGGGGCTGGGTTCCCGCCTTACTTTGGCTGGGGCTGGGGGTCTTCTTTATCGGGTGGCTGCACGACTTTTCAAGTGCCATGATATCGGTCCGGAATGATGGTGAGACCTTTGGCGCCATCAGCTACAAGCTCATATCCTCCCGTGCCAGAAAAATACTCCTTGTATTTATCTATTTCTATTTGCTTTTGATCGCAGCCGCCTTTGGCCATGTCGTCACCAGCGGTGTCAGCGGCGATGCCACCCTTCCATTGCCCATGCTGGTGGTCATCGGTGTGGCCTTTCTGGTTGGCCAAATGATCTATAAGGCACGCGTGAATATCATTGCCACAACCATTATCGCCATTGCACTCATCTTTTTCTCCATCTGGTTGGGGACTGTCTGGAGCTTTACCTTTTCCTATACCACCATCCTGGTATGCGTCCTGATTTTCGGATATTTCAGCTCGATCTTGCCAGTGTGGCGTTTTATCCAGCCGTACAATTACGCCAGCGTCTACGTAGTCTATTTTGGTATCATTGCAGGGGTCTTAGGGATCATCATTGGCCATAAACCTATGACGCTGCCGGCCTTTACAAGCTGGAGCATCGGCATGGGACCTCTTTGGCCCATTCTCTTTGTCACCATTGCCTGTGGTGCCGTATCCGGGTGGCACAGCCTGGTGTCCAGTACCGCAACGTCCAGGCAGCTTGAAAATGAACTGGATGTCAAACCGGTCACAGCCGGGGCCATGTTTGCGGAATTTACCATCGCCATTATTGCGGTGATCGTCTGCGCCACGGCGTTCGCCGATAAAGCGGCCTATGTAGCCAAAGTGAGCAATCCTGCCGGGATATTTGTAAGCGGGCTGGGTGGGGCCATCACATCCCTGGGACTCTCCATGGGATATGCCCAGGCCCTGGCAGGCTGTATGATCATCATTCTTGCCTTGACCGTGATCAACCTTGTGTTCCGCTTTATGAAGGTGGCCACGGCCGAGCTTCTAGGTGATGCCATAGCGATTGCCAAAAATCCTCATGTGGCGACCATCGTGGCCCTTATCCTCACATTTATCCTGGTGAAGACCGGAAGTTGGCTCTACGTATGGGTGCTCTTCGGGGGCGCCAATCAGTTAATGGCCTCTCTGGCCCTTTTGTTGGTTACGCTCTTTTTGGTCAAACAATCTAAAAACTATAAGATCGCCATCTATCCCATGTTCTTTATGTACATCACCACCGTGTGTGCCTTATTTTACACGGCGTTCTTTAAGTTGATCCCCGGCGCCTTCTCCGGACAATTATCTGGGGCGAAAATCTTCGGCAACCTTTTGTCTGCGGCATTTGCCATCCTGCTTGTCATTTGCGCATTGATTCTGGCCTATGACGGGTGGAAGGCATTCAGGCGATACCGGACGGGAGAAGCGGTTGCTCCACCGGCCGGGGCGGAACGGGCGACGGCCTAAAAAACCGCAATGTCCATAATAAAAAAAGGGGTACATCACTACGGAAAAGCATGAGATTCCCATAGGATGTACCCCCTAACCCCCCTTTATGGAAAGGGAATCGTGAAGATCTGACTGCTTCAAAAGGATCTTCTCTGTAAGGTTTATTCTTTCTTCTTGACTACTTTTTATGGTGGTTCCCTTTAGCGTATCAAAACGGACCGGTTCAATGATTTCTTCTTTTTTCAAGGCCGTAAAGGATTATCTCACGGGCATTTTTCTGTATGATCTGATGAGCGTGGCCTATGCGGAAAAACGTTCCATTGACGACCTGTTCACCTTTGGCTTATTCGGGACTCTGATCGGGTTCCCGCACCTGTTCAATTACTATCATCTGAGGCTCATGCCTTATTACGTGCCCCGCATTCATCCTTGGAAAAGGAAGGTTTTAAGGGAAAAGGATTTTTTCGACCAGATCAGACATTAACCATGGCTCATCCACAAACTAACATTTTTGGATTCGCGCTATCAGCCGTTCGGCCCAGAGTTCAAGGCCGATGGGCTGAAAACGCCATACAGGAATAGCTTATTCCCGGATGGACACGAACTACTCATAAAAGGGGTTGAACGATGGCAGACCAAAAAGACGAGAAAAAAGAGAAAAATATATTGGGAGGTATTGTAGGGTTTTTCAGGGATTTCACCTATGGCATGGCCACGCACGGCATGGCGAGGCATGCGCTGAAAACGCGCTCCAGCATGGAGCATCTGTTTATCCTCATCACCATGGGTGATATGCTCGGTATCCCTATCCTTCCGCCTTATTATTCTCTTCGCCTTCTCCCCCATGTGGTTCCGCAGATCACCACCTGGAAACGACGGATGCTTCGGGAAAAGGATTTTGTTGAAAGTATGTACTAGCCGTTTTAACAGCCTAAGACCTTAACATTTATGTCGGGTTGAAAATTTTTAATGATTATAGCGAATTCTTACGTGATGCTGGATACTGGTCACTAGATACTTGTTAGATCGGAGAATAAATTCAGTCTTTAGCGGGAATAGAAAAAGGAATTCTTTTTTTGCTTTATCCAGCATCCGGCATCTAGTATCTGTTTGCCTGAAGCAATACATTATTAGCGCCTCAACTCCTTGATTTGAAGCGAAGCTCCGCTAAAGTTACGTGTCCCACTTCAACAGCATAAGGAGGCTCTATGCCACTTTTAGACGTATTTGAAAAGCATCCCGAGAGACGGTATATCATGTACGGGGGAAAGGGCGGACTGGGCAAAACGACTTTTTCGGCCGCAACGGCCTACTACCTGGCCAAAAAAGGTAAAAAGGTCCTGGTCTTTTCCGTTGATCCCCAGGCATCATTGAGCGATATCTTTGAAAGGGATATCTTTGGACGGGGCGACATCGAGATAATGGAGAACCTGTTCGCCTGCGAGGTTGATGCAGACAGAAGGATCAAGGACTATCAGGAAGAGATTCGTCAAAAGATCCTCTCCATGTATGGTATGGAACGGATTCCGGATGAAATTGAGAGCTATATCAAGGCTTCATCGGCTGAACCCGCCATGGAGGAGAGTGCCATCTTCGATGCCGTCGTAGATATTGTCGTAAAAGGAGATTATGACTATTATATCTACGATTTGGTCCCCCTCGGGCATGCCCTTTATTATCTGAGTATGGCTTCGGTCTATGATGCTTGGTTGGATAAGATTACCCATTTAAGGGAACAGATGCGTGAATATGACAAGGCCATTTCAACCATGCAGCGAAAGGAAGAAACACAGGAAGATGAGATATACAACGAATTGATGTATATCAAAAATCGTATCGGCGCTTCATCAAAGATCATGACGGATGTTAAAAAAACCGCCTTTTTCTTTGTGCTCACACCTGAGGAGATGACGATCATTGATACTGAAAAGGCCGCTAAACTCTTTGCGAAATATGATGTACCCCTTGCGGGGTATATTGTGAATAGGGTCATTCATAGGGATTTACTCAAAGAAAATATCCCCCCTTATCTGAAAAACAGGATTGAGATGCAGGCCAGCGCCCTGAAAATGATTGATGACAAATTGGGTTCTTCGGTTTTGTCCAGGGTGCCGGAGTTTGATTCCGAGATCAAAGGACTTCATTCCATTAAAAATCTTGCGGAAGTGATGTTTGAGGAGAAATTGTCATGAGAACCGGCATGGTCGATTTTTTCAAGGAACACCCCCGTATGCAATATCTTTATTTTGGGGGAAAAGGCGGTGTGGGAAAGACCGTTGTAGCCGCGGCAGTGGCGGTATGGTTGGCCCGGCAGGGTAAAAAGACGCTCCTTGCATCCACAAACCCCGTACACAGCCTCTCGAATCTCTTTAAACTGGATGTATTCGGGAGACCCGTCCTAATCCCGGGCATGGATAATCTTTTCGTACAGGAAATCGAGACGAAAGATACCATCCAGAAATCCAAGACCGAAATTCGGGAAAAGATCAGCTGGTTTCTCAAATTTGCGGATATCCCCACCAAGGCGGACGATTTTATCGAATCAGCCACCATGAACCCGGCCTTTGAGGAATCCGCCATGTTTGAAAACATGATCAATATTATCTTTGATGGCGCGTTTGAGGCCTATGTCTTTGATACGGCACCCACGGCAAATGCCAGGAGACTCCTTGGAATGTCCAAGGTCTACACTCTCTGGGTGGATAAGATGATGAAGAGCCGGGATGATGCAAGGAGTATGAGACTCAGCCTTTCTTTTCGCAAAAAAAAGGTCGCTGAAGAGGAAGACCCATTGCTGGATTATCTGGTCACCTTTCGCGATCGAATCAACCAGATGCAGACCCTCCTGACCGATCAGGAAAAAAGCGCCTTCTTTTTCGTCACCCTTTTGGAGTCCCTTCCCATTGCGGTCATTCGACGTTTTATTGGTTGGTTTGAGGACTTCGGTATTCCCATCGGCGGAGTGATTATCAACCAGGCCATTGATTGTTCTGAGATTGGAGAAGACTGCGCCACATTTGTTTTGAATCGTGTGGAGATGCAAGATCGATATAGGAAAGAGGTTGAGACGTCATTTGAACATCTTCGTGGTGAGATTCCTCTTTTTGATCAAGAGGTCAGGGGTCTCGAAATGATCAACAAGGTAACCGAAGCCCTCTTCCAGCGTTAGGATGCAATCCCTTTGGTTGCTATATATGCCTGTCAATAAGGGCTTCCAGTTCCTGAGGGTCCCATCCGATATAGGTGCTTTTTTTATCAATAATAAAGGCCGGGAACCGAAACACCCTGTGTCGAATCTGTTTCCATATACCCAAGGGAGACTGGGCATCGACCATCTCGATGACAATCCGGTGCCTATAGAGAGAACGAATATTTTTCATCCATTGTGATACATACCCAACCGCCTCTTTCCAGTCCTCAGGGTATTCATCACAAGGTGAAAGCCGATAACCTTCCTCAGCTCCCGCCTCTGACAATAAACAGCAACCCCAATCATTCAGATTCGCCCCCGAGAGTGTAGGTGCAACAACTTCAAGTATTATGGGTTTCATGTGTATTTTTTCCGATTCTGGGATAAAAAGGTTTTCTTTCGACCCTTTTTTCACCCAAACAATCGGAAAGTAGAGAAGCGAACTTTAATGAAATCCACGAAATGACAAAACACGCTATAAGCCTGGCACTATGCAATCTCTCGGGAAAGAGGGTGGAGTTTTCCCTGTCCTGGATACACATGGGTGAAGGGGTGAGATAGGTCTAAGGCTACATTCGAGACCTGTATCAATGATTCGACACGGGGGGTGACCCTGAAGGTGAATCAAGGTTGAGTTTACGGTTTATTTATGGCAAGAAGATATTTCATGTTTACACACGGAATTTCACGTTAAGGAGGAAAGTTGATGCCTAATCAATTAGATATGATCAAAGGGCGGCGAAGTATCAGACGATATGAGGAAAAGGATATCCCCGAACAGGACCTTCAACAGGTGCTGGAATCCATCCAATGGTCGCCCTCGTGGGCCAATACCCAGTGCTGGGAAGTCGTGGTCATCAAGAACCCCGGCCAAAAAGAGAAACTTCAAGCAACATTGAACGACACCAATCCGGCTAAAAAGGCCGTTATCCAGTCCCCGGTGGTTTTGGCCCTTTGCGGTAAGACCAAAAGCGCGGGATATTACAAAAGCCAGGCCTCAACAAAATTCGGGGACTGGTTGATGTTCGATCTGGGTATAGCCGCCCAATCCATTTGCCTGACGGCCCATGATCTGGGATTGGGTACGGTAATCGTGGGGATGTTTGATCAGGATAAGGCCAAAGGGATATTGGGTGTGGGGCATGAATATGAATTGGTAGCCCTTATTCCAATGGGATATCCCGCCAAGGAGGCCTCGGCGCCCAAAAGACGGGAGATTGGTGAATTTACGCATTATAATCAATTTAATGTAAGGAAATAAAACTTTACTTGACAAACAAGCGACCTTTTATATAAAAATCCAGACATGCTGAAATGTTCCATATACTGTATCTAATTAAATAAATTAATAAAATCCCTAAAAACCCAACTCCGTGACATTCCCCTCATCATTTTCTGGATGGGGTCTTTATGGATAGATATATGGATCACCCTATCGAAATGATGCGTCAACTCTAGAATCGGCGGAAAAGGAATCAACTATGAAGCGACAGACGGAAAAAACCCTGGCTTATGTGATTGCCGCTGCATTGTTTGCCATCGGCGTCGTGTGTTATGCTGCCTTCCCGGAAACCAAACCCGACGAACCTGTTCGGATTGTGTTCAAATCAACTGCCGGAAAAGTCCTTTTTGATCATAAGCAGCATACAGGGGAAGACGGTTATGGAATTCATTGTATCGATTGTCATCATGCCTGGGATGAAGATCCTGACGTCAAACCCGTATCGTGTACCGAATGTCATGAAGTGGATAGCGAAGATCCCATCAAACGGTCCGAAGCCTTGCACCAACAATGTATCGGGTGTCATGAAGATGATGGCACAGCACCCACGGACTGCTCACAATGCCATATATTATAACCGGATAACCGGTCCTTAGGTAAATGTACTGGTTGTTAGGATGCAGAGGAGATAAGTAATGATAAAGAGACCTTTTTTCTGCTTGAGGGCGCCAAGGCTGAAATATCCGGCCAAAAACAGTTATCAAAAAGAAGACATTACGGAGATCAAACTGCCCGACACCATCACTCTTCTGGTTGAACGATCCGGATCGGATAATGGGGAAATCGACCTCAGTAATGTTAAGCAAGTTGCCACCGGCCAAAAGATCACCCTTTCGGGAGACAACCTGGATTATTTCATCTCGACGGCAACCGGTTCAATCATGGAGGTATGCGCCTTCGCAGGTTACATGGGAAAGCGCTATACGTCCATTACCATCAAAACCGAGGTCAAGGACCAATGGGATGATGCCTTCAAAAAGATCGGCGACACAATATCTGCCGAAAGTGCCTTGGGGTTTTTACGATCTCTGCCCGGTGAAACCGACCTTTCACGATTATTCGACGCCGGTAAACCCCTGAACTCCATCGTCATCAATGGCGTTGATAATGATCTGCTCGTCACCACCAATCAGGCCGTTATCACCCTGGCCAGGGAAGACCTTGCCCTAGGCGTTCAATATCTTAAGCAAATCACCCAGGTAAATGATGTCTTTCTCATGATCCACTCCGGGGCCGCCTCTGGGGCCTACGGTATTAAGGCTGAGATAAAGACTATTGACCCGATCTATCCCAATGCCGCCCCTCATTTGTTTATGAAAAAATGTTTAGGGAGAATCATACCTGCCGGTATGGACAGCAGGGATATGGGTGTGGGATTTATCAATGCCGAAGCGGTGGCCGCTTTGGGAAGGGCATTTCAGAAAAAGGAATTTCCTATTCATAAGATACTAACCATCATTCATAAGGATGGTTCCACCACCCATGCCAGGGCTCGAATCGGCACTCCGATCAAACATGTCCTTGCAGCCTTTAATATAGAGGTGAGACACGGCGACCAAATCATATTGGGTGGACCCATGAGAGGTACTTTCGCCTACTCCGAAGATATGCCCGTCCAATGGAATACGGATGCGGTCATGGTCCAGGACGGGGGACAGATTACACCGTGTGAAGATACCCCTTGCATCAACTGCGGTGAATGCGTGAGGGTTTGCCCGGCAAAGATCCCCGTTAACATGCTTGTTCGATTACTGGAGAACGGACGCTATGAGGAGGGGGCTGAAGAATACGATCTGCTCTCTTGTATTGAATGCGGGCTTTGCTCCTATGTATGCACAGCCCGGATACCTATTTTTCATTACATCATGTTGGGCAAATATGAACTCGGCAGGATAAAGAAAGCGGAGGAAACCAATGCTTAATCAGAAGTTGCTGATCGGCTCACATGCGCCGTTCTGGCATGATCAGAGCGGCATATCCACGAAGAATTATCACATCATGCTGGCCGCGATTCCGGCCGTGCTTTTCGGGATCTATCAATATGGGATTTCAGCGTTGGGGGTTATGGCCCTATCCATCTCTTGCGCCATGCTCTGGGAACTCCTGATGAATTACTTGATGAAGCGCCCCATCACTATCCTTGATGGGAATGCGGCCGTGATCGGTCTGTTGTTTGGCATGCTCATCCCCGCATCTTCCCCATGGTGGATGGTGTTGGTGGGGACATTCGTGGCCGTTGTGATCGGGAAGATTATTTTCGGGGGCATCGGTTGTAATCCCTTTCATCCCACTTTAGTGGCTGTTGCTATCCTGATGCTCTCATGGCAGAGTCTGTTTGATTTTGATGAGGCCCTGGCGAATTATGAACTGGGATTCACCATGATCTATCCGCTCGGCGCGGTCAAGGCCTTCGGGACATCCGTCCTGGAATATTATCCCCTTACGGGGTTGCTCATGGGGCAACAATCAGGCGGTATCGGAACCACATTCGGCTTGGGACTCATCATCGGGGGTATCTATCTCATTCTCCGAGGGTTTATCCGTTGGGAGATATCCATCTCTTTTCTAGCGGGTATATTCGCGACTGCTCTTCTTTTTAATGCTGCTGATCCTGAAAGATACGCAGGGCCTATGTTCCATATCCTGACCGGCTATACGCTCCTTGCCGCTTTCTTTCTTTTAACCGAGGATTCATCGTCTCCCGTTAATGTAATACCCATGTTGCTATACGGGTTCATGGCGGGCATCCTGACGATCCTGATTCGGAATATCGGTTTTTTTGTAGATGGTGTGGTCTTTGCGGTTTTGATGTTGAATATCGCCAACCCGCTTTTAGACAAGGTCCGACCAAAGGCCCTTGGAAAGGGGATTGAATATGCGTGATATGATCAAATTATTTGTGGCGGTTGCCTTGTTCAGTATGGTAGCCGGCGGGCTGTTGGCCTCGGTCAGGGAAGCAACAAAAGAAAGGATTGAGGTTCAGCAGCTTACTTTTGTTAAGGGCCCGGCGCTGAGTCAAATCCTGGAGGGCTGTACCAATAACCCCTTGGATGATCGTTTTAAACTCAAGGATAACGGGAAGGATATTGATTTCTTTGTGGCCGAATTTGACGGCAAAAAAAATACGGTTGCTTTTGAGTCCTATGGAAAAGGTTTTGGAGGCGATATCGGTGTTATCGTGGCGGTCAACCTGGAGACGGACGAAATAGTCGGTATCGGCGTGACTACCCATAGCGAAACCCCGGGGCTGGGGTCTAGAGCCAAGACAGATCCGTCCTTTGCGGCACAATTCAAAGGACTGTCCATAAACAATCCTTTTAAGGTCAAATCAGACGGGGGTGAGATCGATGCCATCAGCGGCGCAACCGTCACGTCAAGAGGCGTTTGCGCGGCCGTCACGGCTGCATCGGAGACATACAAGCAATATAAAAACGAGATCATGAAGAATATCCAAGCTTAAAAAGTGTTCACCCTGATCCCTTCCCCATGCGGGAAGGGGGTTAGAAGGACGGGATGGACACGAGCTCATTCAAGCTCAAGAGGGAGATAAGCGCTATGGCTAAAAGTATTGTACAGGAATTCACCAAGGGATTATGGGCCGAGGTCCCGCCTTTTCGACTGGTATTGGGTCTATGCCCGACCCTTGCGGTGACCAAGAGCCTTGAAAACGGTGTGGGCATGGGTGTGGCCGTAACATTCGTCCTGGTCTGTTCCAATGTCCTTATATCTCTATTAAGAAATGCCATTCCCAAAAAAGTTCGAATTGCTTGTTACATTATCGTCATAGCCACTTTTGTGACGGTTGTGGAATTGGTCATGCAAGCCTATGCCTATCCTTTATTCTTACAACTTGGGATATTCATCCCGCTTATTGTTGTGAACTGTATTCTCCTGGGTCGCGCGGAGGCCTTCGCCGCAAAGAATAAAGTGATTGCCTCTCTGGCAGACGGTTTGGGAATGGGCATCGGCTTTACCCTCGCCTTAGCAGCCCTTTCCGTATTTCGAGAGATCCTGGGGAACGGGACCTTGACGTTTCCTTTTATCGGTTATTCCATTCATAATGTTTTAGGTCCGTCGTTTCAGCCTTTTGTTTTTCTGGTACAGGCCCCCGGGGCATTTGTTTGCCTGGGACTCATGCTTTGCATCATGAATATGCTTGGAAAAAAATAATGATGACACGCAAGGAGAAGCCATATGAGTGATTTCCTTCTATTGGTAATAAGCTGTATTTTTGTAAACAATATCCTTTTGGCTCAATATTTAGGTAACTGTCCTTTTCTGGGCGTATCCAAAAGAATGGAGACTGCCATCGGCATGGCCATGGCGGTTGTCTTCGTCTTGGTCATGGCCGGGGCGATCACATGGGTTGTGAATACCTTCGCGCTTAAAGCCTTGAGTCTGGAATACTTGAGCACGTTGGCTTTTATCCTGGTCATTGCGTCTCTGGTCCAATTTGTGGAGATGTTTCTCAAGAAGAGTATCCCTGCATTATACGCGGGGCTCGGAATTTTCCTGCCTTTGATCACGACAAACTGTGCGGTGATGGGTGTATGTTTAATCAATATCAAAGAGGAATACAATTTCCTTCAGGCATTGACGGCGTCTTTCGCCTACGCGGTTGGTTTCGGGTTGGCGCTCGTTCTCTTCGCCGGTATTCGGGAACGTATCCTTCTGGCAAGGGTACCCAGGCCGCTTCAAGACACTGCGATCGGTCTGGTTGGGGCCGGCATGATGTCTCTTGCCTTTTTTGCATTTAAGGGAATGGCTTGATCATTTTTCAATCATCATTCAAAAAATCTTCAATCCAAACGGGTTTGAATCATTGTGTCATTTTTAGATTAGGAGGCAGAATAAGATGCAGGAGGTGCTGAACGGCATTCTGCTGATGGGTGTACTGGGAATCATCGTCGGAGTCGGTTTGGCCTTGGCGTCCAAGATTTTTTATGTATGGGTGGATCCGAAGATCGAAGCCATTAATGAGGCGTTGCCTGGCGCCAACTGTGGCGGATGTGGTTTACCGGGATGCGCCGCCAATGCCGAGGCCATTGCGTCAGGAAAGGCATCTCCTTCTTCTTGCGTGGCGGGTGGACCAGAGATCGCCGCTGAGATCGCCGCGATTATGGGTGTTCAGATGGAAGCCCGTGAACCGGATATCGCCAAACCGGGTTGCACTTATGGAACCTGGGACGCGGACCTGAAATATCTCTATTCCGGTATGATAGATTGTCGCGGCGCTGTACTTTTGAACGGCGGCATGAAGGTTTGCCCCATAGGATGTTTGGGGCTTGGAACGTGCGTAAATGCCTGTCCATTTGATGCCCTTTCCATGGGACCTGATAATCTTCCGGTCGTCAACCTGGATCGTTGCACCGGTTGCGGAACTTGCGAGCGCGTATGTCCCAAACACATCATCACACTATCTTCCTATTCCAGACGCATCCAGCACGAATACACCACGGATGAATGCTCGGCCCCATGTCAGCGCGCATGCCCGGCAGGCATAGATATCCCGGCCTACATCCGCAAAATTTCTTTTGGTGATTACCTGGGGGCGGTGCGTATCATAAAGGAAACAAATCCCTTCCCCTTGGTGTGCGGTCGCATCTGCGTGCAGCCTTGTGAAGAAGCCTGCCGCAGAAACCTCTCGGATGAACCCGTTGCCATCAATAACCTGAAACGATTTGTAGCGGATTACGAAATG
>JAFGGA010000098.1 GCA_016930835.1 Deltaproteobacteria bacterium | reverse complement strand
GTTTCGGACATGGAAAATGTCATCGCCGCGTTGGGTCTAAAGAAACCGGCGATATGGGGACACTCATTAGGCGCGGCTACGACAGCCGGTTATGCTGCAAAACATTCAGATGAGGTCAATCTTATCATTTTGGAAGATGTTCCATGGTTTGATGATCCCAAATACGATATCAGGGATCGAAAGAAGTCTTATACGATCAAAGGTTTACAAGAGGGGACGCTCTTTGATGCGATTGAAATAAGTAAAAAAGCACATCCACGGCATTTGAATTCCATTCATGAACGTTGGTCTTTATCAAAAATGAAATTTGACGATGGTTTTTCCAAGCATGATTTAAGTTCAATGATTTATGTAAACTGGAAAGACCTTGCATCAAAAATAAAATGCCCGGCTTTGATCTTGACAGCTGATAATGATCTTGGGGCAATCGTATCTCCTGAAGTCGCAGTAGAGGCGTTAAGCATTCTGCCTAAAGGACAATGGAATTATTTTCCCAATGCGGGCCATACCATCCGTTATGAACAGCCTAACCTTGTGATGGGAGTGGTTTTAAATTTCCTCAGGCAGAATCATCCAACCAAGGTAAAAAAATAAGCATTAAGTTTTGAAGGCTTTTTGACTTGAAAACGCAAGCGCTGGAAGTAATATATGATTATTAATGACGGAATGGAGAACTTGAGAGGAAAAATATGACATACAAATTTGACCATCATCGTATTGAGTCAGCGCTGCAGAAAGCCAAGGATACGCGGCATGTGCTCATTGGATCAAACCTACTGGGGGATGTGGATGATTTTTTTGTGCGATGTTTTGGGGAACAAAAAGCGGTGATTATCGCGGATGAAAACACGTTTGCCGCAGCAGGCAAACGTGTTTTTGACGCTCTATCCGCCCATCAGCGAATTGATGTTGAACCATTTATTTTTCCCAGCGAACCCATCCTTTATGCCGACTATCAGAATGTATTGAAGCTGGAAAGCTTTCTAAAATTACAGGATGCTGTGCCCATTGCGGTAGGATCAGGCACAATCAATGATCTCACGAAACTTGCTTCTTACCGATGTCATCGTCCGTATCTGATTGTCGCAACCGCAGCCTCAATGGATGGGTATACTGCTTACGGCGCAGCGATAACAAAAGACAGTTTTAAGCAAACCATTCCATGTTCCGCACCTTATGCCGTTTTGGTGGATCTCGATGTCGTTTCGCAAGCTCCTCACCGCCTCACCGCTTCGGGTTACGGCGACGTTCTGGGAAAAATCACAGCCGGAGCGGATTGGATCATTGCTGATACTTTAGGTATCGATCCCATAATTCCTCATGCATGGTTGCTTGTTCAAGATACATTGCGTGAGACAATAGGAAGACCTGGCTTGTTGAAAACGGGAGATACTCAAGCGATCGGCCGGCTGATCGAAGGTTTGATCCTATGCGGTTTATCCATGCAGGCGATTCAGGCTTCAAGACCTGCATCAGGGAGCGAGCATCAATTCAGCCATTTGTGGGAAATGCATGAGACAGAGCACGGGGTGGTCTCTCATGGCTTCAAGGTTGGTGTCGGATCCATTGCCTCAGCGGCGCTTTATGAACAGGTCCTTAAACAGGATCTTGAAAATCTGGATGTATCCCGGATATGTGCCGCATGGCCGCCAAAATCTCAAGTTGAGATGAATGTACGCCAATCGTTTTCAAACCCGAAAATCATCGAGGAGGCAGTTAATCATAGCCTCGCCAAGTATATTGACCCCATGCAACTGGCTCTCCGGCTTGAAAAGATTAAAGAATCCTGGCCGACCTTAAAGGAACGACTGAAATCCCAGTTGCTTTCCGCAAGTGAGATTTATGATCTATTAAAGGAAGCGGGCTGCCCGGCACATCCAACCGAGATAGGCCACAGCCTTCCGGATCTTAAAGCGAGTTACGCCTTGGCCAGAAAAATCCGCAGCCGTTATACGATCTTTGATTTTGCCGCTGAAACCGGATGTTTCGACGATTGCGTGGATCAATTGTTTGCGCCGGGCGGATTTTGGGAGAGAGCACCTCATAAATAGATACCCCTGTAATGAATTATTTCCCCGATAAAGGGAAGAAGGTATTAAATTTTCTAGCCAGGAGGCATATTATTCATAGTACATCTACTTTAACCTATTGACAAATAGATTTTTATCACTATATAATAATGTTAATTCAATTTAATTAATATAATAAAAAATGGAGGTAAAGGCAATGAAGGAATGGAAGACAGGTTATGTAAAGTCCAATGGCAATGATTTATTCTATGCGCGAACAGGCGGAGATAAACGCCCCTTGCTGCTGGCGCACGGGCATTCTGACGACGGCGCCTGCTGGACCGAGTTTGCGAAGCTGTTGGAAGATGATTATGATGTGATCATGTATGATGCCATCGGCCATGGCGATTCCGCCCGACTCAAACCAGAGACGAAGATTGACCTTGGCAATGATATGAAGAACGTGGTCGAAGGGTTGGGGTTAAAGATGCCGGCGATCTGGGGACATTCCATGGGGGCGGGAACCACCGTGGACTATGCAAATCAACATGCCAAAGAGATCAGCTGCATCATCCTGGAGGATGTGGGCTGGTTTGACGGTGATGATACCCCAAGGATGTCCGCTCTGGCACTGAAACCATACAAAATCCCTGACCTGCAGAAGGGCACGCTGGAAGAAGCCATTGAATTAAGCAAGAAAATTCACCCAAGGCATAAGGATTCACTTCATTCATACTGGGCTGTCTCCAAAATGAAATATGATGTCGCCTGGGTTGACCGAAAGTTCTCGCCAACGAAATATCCCTGGAGAGAACAAGGGCCTAACCTCACCTGTCCTACCCTGCTGTTAACTGCGGACAATGAGAAAAAAGCCCTTATGACCCCTGAAGTAGCTGTTGAAGCGCTTAGTATTCTGCCGAATGCGCAATGGGCGTATTTCCCCAATGCAGGCCACACGATCCGCTATGAACAATTCGATCTGGTGATCGGCGTAGTGAAAAATTTCCTCAGGCAGCATTATCCGGCTTGAGATCTAACGAATTAATTACTGATGAAAAATTCCACTTCCTATGCATCAAGGCACAGGAAGTGGAATCATCGTTATGAGCAAGGAGATAAAGGATCGGGAAACCTCGCGATTGATGAACATATTGAGGTTTTTAATGAGTGATCGAAACCGGAGCAATTTCCATAGAGAAGAGTGATCTCGACAATCAACCGCTCATTTTTCAAGTTATTATTTGTTTAGCAGCACCTATGAAATATTGATGAAAAAGACCTGGATCTTGCTCTTGAAAAGAGTGACAATGGAATGGCTTGTTTTTGATATGACCGATTTTGCGGGACACCATATTGGATAATATCAGGAGGATTACATGAAAGAAGGTGTTTTGGTTGTCGATGTGGGAACATCCAAGGTCCACACGAATATCATTGATACTGAAAATGGGGAAATTCTGCTGAGCAAGATAGAACCATTCAAATGGTCGCACCCCAAGGAAGGATGGAGTGAGGCTGACGTCAATCAAGAGTGGGAAGCCACCCAAAAAGCTGTCGGGTCTATTGTTGAAGAAAGCAAAGGAAAAATCAACCTTAATGCCGTTGCCTTGTCCACCATTGGGGGCGGATTACTGTTTATGGATCAGCATGGGGATCCGGTCGGCAATATGATCCTTCCGATGGATGGGCGCGCAAAAAAGGAAGGGCAGGAGATCTATGAGGCATTTGAGCAAAAAAATTCAGGACCTAAGGGGATGGCAGGAAATATGCCGGGAGCCAAGGTCCTGTGGTTTAAAAGGAACCGCCCTGAAGATTTTAAAAGAGTAGCGATTATCGGCCATATCCAGCAGTTTTTTACCTGGAAGCTGGGTTTTGGTCCGGTCACTGATCGTGGATTGGCGACTGGCTTTTATAACAGCGAAACCGGGCAATGGAATACAGAATTATGCGACTTTTTGGGTTTTTCGACCGATAAGTTGGGGAAACTGCCGGTAAGTGCGGATACATTTTTGGGTGTCACTAAAAATTTCGGCTCAGTAAATTTTGATAAAGAAATTCCGGTTGTTCTGGGAACTTACGACGTCGGAGCCGGCCTTTTAGGTTTGGGCTGCCTGCCGGGGTCCGACGCTGTTCTGGGTGATGTCACGGGGACCTGGGAACAAATCGGATGCCTGGTTTCCGATAAAGAAGCCGTTAAAAAAATGTCCCCCCTGATGATGTGCGGACCGATAGAAAATAGTTTCATTGTGCTTGGGGCTCAGGTTTCAGGTCCGAACCTGGATTGGTTTATTCATACCTTCTTTCCAGACGAAGGACTCGCTGCCATCAACCGGCTGTTTGACCTGTATCCGCTGGACGGGATGAACAAAGTCTTTATGACCAAAGATATCAATAGCGGCGACGGGACGATACGCGGCCTCAGCCTGACATCCACGGTGGGCGATATTTTTAAGGGCATCATCGAAGGATTGACATTCCCGTGGGTCAGCACGGTAAAAAATTTCGAAACCGTCAATGGCCGGAAATTTGGCGCCTTGAGGGTGGGCGGCGGCAGCGCCAAATCGGATAAGTGGTCGCAATTAAAAGCGGATATTTTTGATATCCGGGTTGAAAAGGTCAGGAATATCGAGATCACATCCCTGGGCACTGCCATCATCGCCGCGGTCGGTATTGGCAAATACCCTGATTATCAAACCGCGATGAAGCAGATGATCGGCATTGAAAAAACCTATGAGCCAAACCATCTGCTCACCGAAAGATATCAGGAGAGGTATCAAGAGTTCCTGGAAAAGCAGCGGCAGGGATAAGAGTTTATGAAGAAAATCATATTGACAAAATTACAGAGCTTTGTATAATAATATTAATTATAATTAATTAATATAAGGCTATACAGTGAAATGCCTTTCGAATAAAGTCAATGGATGATTATGGAGATCAAGTCTCTGAGAAAATTTTGAGAAAAAGGAGAATTAGTTAAGTCCAGTTCGCGCACATTATCAATTAAATTTATACCAGGTGTCAGGACATGATAAAAAGAGAAAGGTCAGATCCTCTGCTTTTCCGATGAGAGCATCATACGGTCTGGTTTTATGAAAAATAATTTAAAAATATGGATGGTTATAAAGCAATTAATCCATTGAGAAGCAGTACTTAAAATTGTTGTCAGGAAAGGAGAGAAAAATTAGAGATTGCAATAAAGTTTTTGAATAAAAGGGATTTATGGAGAACAAATTATCAAAGTACTCAC
>JAFGGA010000097.1 GCA_016930835.1 Deltaproteobacteria bacterium | reverse complement strand
GATGGCATTCAAAGATGAGCAGGGAGATCATGTTGAAGGCCGCATGGACAAACAAACAGATTGGATCCGAACCGGCCTTTCACAACGATGATCAAATTATTCCCGGATTGGTGGCGGACGGCGCCTCGATCGAAGATGCAAGGGACTATATCCTTCACGGTTGCGTTCACCCTTACCCGGCGGGGAGCGTCTACGGCACATATCATTATTTGAACGGCGCTAAGGCCCTTGAGCTTGTCATGAACAACGGCCTTGACCCGCGGACCGGCAAAGAACTAGGCGTTCGTACCGGAGATCCCCGTCATTTCACATGTATTGACGATTGGATCAATGCATTTAAGGAACAATGGGATCATATGTACGATATTATTATAAGGGGTTATAATATCGGCGATCTCAGCCAGACGCTTTTATACAGCCAGCCGTTTGCATCGGCATTAAAGCCTGATTGCATCAAGAAGGGCCTTAGTGTCCACGAGGGAGGGGGCAGATACCTGCAATTTACAAGTGATATTTACAATAAGCTCTATGCGGATGTCCCTGATTCTATGACCGCTATTAATGAGATGGTATACAAACAAAAAAAGATCACTGTTGATGAACTTCTTGAGGCCTGTTCGAGTAACTTTGAAGGAGAGAAGGGCGACAATATTCGAAATATATTAAATTCAGCCCCAAAGTATGGAAATGACAGCGGAGAACCGGAGGACATATACCGTCTGTTAAATGACCACGCGGGCGACTATAGCCGGTCCCGAAAGGGATATTTTGGGTACCCTAAAAGAGATACAAAGATAGCTGGAGCCGTGCACCTTGCCCATGGCAAGGTTGTTGGCGCGTTGCCAAATGGGAGGAAGGCAGGCATGCCCCTTGCAAATGGAGGGATTTCACCATGTGCTGGTTGCGATACCCAGGGACCGACCACAACTTTCAGATCGGCGGCCAGAGCCCTTGACTTCAGCTCTTCACGATCGGCCGTCCTCAACCAGAAGATGCCCAAGTCATTAATGAAAACGGATAATCACATGAATCTGTTTGTGGACCTGACCGAGACCTATTTCAGGGATTATAATGGTTACCAGGTCCAATGGAATATTGAGGATAAGGAGACCTATCTTGCTGCTAAGGCTAATCCTTCAGCCTACAAACATCTTATCGTCAGGGTAGGGGGATTCAGCGCTTATTTTGTTGAGCTTGACCCCGTCTTGCAGGATGAAATCATCGCAAGGGTTGATCAGACAGTCGGGACAGACATAAACATCCCTGCTTCTTGTGGAACAACCGTCAACTGATTTTAAAATCTTTTTTATAGTCTCTCGGAATGCCTAAAAGGGCATTCCGAAGGACTGTCTCATTTATTGCTATGTCAACTGAACGTTATGGATTCGTATTCAATATCCAGCATTTTTCCATACATGACGGCCCGGGAATCAGGACCGTTATATTCCTCAAAGGTTGCCCCCTCCGTTGTCTCTGGTGCTGCAATCCGGAGTCTCAAAACTTTCAGCCCAATCTGGGGTTACGGCTGAGCCATTGTAATGGATGCGGGGAATGTATCCCCGCGTGCACAAAAAAGGCACTTTCACTGGAAGATAAAACAGGTACATTGGAAATAGATCGGTCCCTGTGTGACGGATGTGGAGAATGTATAGACGTCTGTCCCCGGGAAGCCCTCACCATATATGGCCAAAAGATGACCGCGGAAGAGGTCGTTGAAGAGATATCAAAAGACGCCCCTTTTTATAAGAGATCCGGGGGCGGGATGACGATTTCCGGAGGGGAACCTCTCATGCAACCCGGTTTTACCCTCTCGATATTAAGATCGTGCAAAGAAAAGGGGATTCATACGGCCATGGAAACCAGTGGATATGGTGATCCCCGTTCCTTATCTGACATCATGAATAATGTTGATCTTTTCTTGTTTGATTTGAAGGTCATGGATGGGCAAAAACATATGGCGTTGACCGGAAAAAACAATAGTCGCATTATGGAAAATGCCCGATTGATATCCGAGGCAGGGTGCAATGTGCAACCACGAATGCCTCTTATCCCGACTATCAACGCCGACCTGAACAATATCACCAGCACGGCGGAATTTCTTCATTCCGTTGGATGGTCTGCCATTGAATTGATGCCCTATCATCAATTTGGGAAAAGCAAATATGAGGCATTGGGAAAAACCTACATCCTGACGGAAATATTATCGCCAAAACAAGAGGATCTCGATCATATTTGCACTTTATTCAAAGATAGAGGTATTGAATGCCGGGCATCGGAATAAATAGTTAGAGAGGTCGAGATGTTTCTGAACGATGAAGAGAAAAGAATGCTGGACGGCCAATATGGCCCGGGTTGCAGCATGGCGATGAGCTTATTAAAAAGATTCGGTGAGGCATTTGATGCCGAAAAAATGGTAAAGGCAGGTACCGGTCCCGGCGCGATCATCTGTATCATGGCCGAACCGATTATTGCTTCAGCGGCGATTACCGCTGATATCCCGATGATAGACAGAATCGAGAAAGATCTTTTTAATAAAATTAAAACCGGTGATTATTTGAAGGTGGATGCAACCAAAGGAATCATAGAGATTAGTAATAAGAAATAATACGGGAGCCCAGAATCAAAGATGAGGAAATTTG
>JAFGGA010000096.1 GCA_016930835.1 Deltaproteobacteria bacterium | reverse complement strand
TGGTTTTGACTTCTTCTCTCCATTAGTACTCGATGATAACTTCACACCCGGATACCCCATGAAAAGCGCGTATAAAGATATGGCTACGGTCATGGAAATTTCCAATGAATATCACATACCTTTACCCGTGACCTCCGCCACTATGCACACCTATCAGATGGCCCTGGCTCAAGGCCTTGGTGGGGAAAACAAAGGCGCAATGATCAAAGTCTGGGAAAAGGCCTTGGGCGTTAAGGTGAGAAAAAGAAAATAGCGCTGCCCTACTCTCCCATACCCCATACATACCATCAGGTTCCCTGTCCGGCAATTTATTCCAGCTTATGTAAGACCACTCGGTGCGATACGAATAATGCTTCGCGCGAATAACGTCACTCACCTGATCCAGTGGTTTCATGGTTTTTTGTGATTACAAAATCCTTGCTTTTTCATTTGTGACTATGATTAATAAATGATATAAGTCATATGTGCATTGATGCTACTACTCGAGCTGCTGCTGATCTCGGATTTTCATGCATAGTTGTTCATGATGCATGAAATAAAGAGTTGGATTGAAATACCTCGGTGTTGGCGGGGTATTTCGCTAACCCCCGGCTACCAAGGGAACCAACTCAATGATGTCACCGTCCTCTACAGGATCTGATAATTCATCGGGAGTAGTGGCGCCTTTATTATTGATATAAATCATCCATTTCAATAGAATTATGCCCTGACCATTCAAGATCTCACCTTTAAGGCCTGGATATTGGTATATCAATGCCACAATGCAATCATGAACGGTACTGCCCGTAACCTCGACTATGACTTTCCCGTTTGTTTTGGGTTGTAAATATTTTGATATCTTAATTTTCACGCTCATTTTTTATCATACAATTCTGGAATGAATTATCGCACAGCCATTCCAGTGTTGCCAATTCCCTATATTTGGGCTTACACAGCCGCGTCAATCTGTAGGAGTATATTTTTTGCAATTGAGTTATGAAATAGTCCCTAAATGATCAATACCAAGCTCCTCCAATTTCTCGTTCATCGGGACGCCACTTTCATCCCACCCCATCAGAAAATAATAATAACGTTTTGCTTTCTCCATTTGTTCAAAATTCAGTGGTTTTTCAGACAATGCGCCGCCCTTCGTAGGCTCGAAGAAACGCGCCGGGAGCTTGTCATCGGCTGCTGTAAACCCTTCCCGGACGTTGAACAGCCGGCACATGGTCAGGATGCGTTCGGCGATCCTGAAGTGTTCCATGACGCTGGTATCCCATCCCGTGACTGCGGATGTCAGTTCTGCCATCTGGCGGTAGGAAAAAGGAATGAAATGGCAAAAAACCAGGGAATCGGCAATGATTCGTTTGGATTGAAAGGCCTTAAACAGAACCACCTTTCGAGGACCTATATCCTCGAATGGCGCGGGTTCTAATCCCAGCGGGATGGCATCGGGGATAGTCACGTTGGGTTGTTCGGTGAATGCACTAAAGAAAATATCAATCATGCTATCCATGTGGTCTGCGCCATGGGGGTTCACCATATAGCCAAGCCCAAGTGATTTGCTAAGCCTCGGTTCATGCATGGGAAGTTCCTGTTTCTTCACCTGTATGGCAAAGGCTTCTGTCCCTTTACCGATTTTTTCTGCTGCCCTGGCCGAGCCTTCCGCAAGGAGGTCGCCGATGCCTTCTCGACGGGCAATAAGCTCGATCATTTTGAGCATCGCCTCGGCGTTCCCGAATTCCAGCTCGACACCATGGGTGTCCTCGGTGGTTAAGAGCCCATTCTCAAAACATTCCATGGCAAAGGCGATACTGACGCCAGTAGAGATGGTATCGATGGAATAGGCGTTGCATAATTCGCTTCCTTTTGCGATGGCCTTCACGTCATCAATACCGCAGGCTGAACCGAGCGCCCCGATGGTTTCATACTCCGGCCCCCCATAGGCACGGTCCACCTTGTAAGGGTCCTCAACCTCTACCACTTTCTTACACCGAACCGGACAAGCAAAACAACCTTCCATACCCACCCGCATCGTCTCCTTTATCACCTGGGGCGTAATCATATCCACGTTGGGGAATCCGCCGTCGCGAAAATTTCTTATGGGGAGGTTGCCTAATTTTTCGAAGCGCACCATCGGAGCCCCCGTACCAAAATCTGAAAAGGCCTTTACCAAATCCATGTTTTCCTTTAGCCAGCTGATCACCTTCTTAACACCATCGGAATTGGCTATCGGTGGCATGCTGTCGCCTCTCACCGCAACGGCCTTGAGATTCTTGGAACCCATAATCGCACCCATGCCACCGCGACCGGCCGCATCAAAGGGTCCGTGCATGATAGAGGCGTATTTAACCAAATTCTCCCCTCCCGGGCCGATCATCGCCACTCTGATCTTCGCGTCAGCCAGTTCGGATCGGATTGTTTCTTGTGTCTCTTTTGTGTTTTTACCCCACAGGTGTAAGGCCTCTTTGATCTCAGCCTTGCCGTTATGAATCCAAAGATAGACAGGCTGTTCCGCCTTTCCTTCAACGATAAGGACGTCAAAACCGGCACGCTTGAACTGAGATCCCCAGTATTCGCCGACTTCGGATTTGGCAATGCCGCCGGTTAACGGCGACTTCGCACCCACTGCATGGCGGGCGCACCCCCCGAGGGTGAGACCTGTCAGGGGTCCTAATGCGAAAATGATTTTATTTTCAGGACTCAAAGGATCAATGCCTGGCCTGACCTCGGTCAAAAGGTAATAGGCAATAAAGCCAACGCCGCCTAAATATTTTCTGCAAAACAAGTCATCAATTGGGTCGGTTGTTACCTTGTGATTTGTAAGGTTTACACGAAGAACGCGGCCATTGTAACCGCCTGGTACCTTTCGTTCCATTTGATATCACCTCTCATTTCTTGGGGTTTTTCGATGATTCTTACAAAAAGTTATTTTAAAAGCTAAGACCTCACAACAGATAATACCGCACAACCTGGATTAAAAATCTAGTTACTTTTTTAATAAAGAAACTTAAGAAAGTAAAACAAAAAGGCCATGATGTGCTGAAAAAGGGGACATAAAAAAAGCCCCTCGTAAAAACGAGGGGCTTTTTAAATTGATCCGGTGGCGTCCTACTCTCCCACGTGGTCTCCCACGCAGTACCATCGGCGCTAAAGAGCTTAACTTCCGTGTTCGGGATGGGAACGGGTGTGTCCTCTTCGCTATTGCCACCGAAAACTGTATGAGTCATCGGGTTATCGGGTTATCGGGTTTATTTTGTTTCTTGTGTTAAAACCCTATTCACTAAGCGAACCCATAAACTCAAAACTCAGAATACAGAGACTACAACCAAAGGGCATAAATAGAAAAGTTTATGGCCAAGCCTCACGACCTATTAGTACCAGTTAGCTAAATACGTTACCGCACT
>JAFGGA010000095.1 GCA_016930835.1 Deltaproteobacteria bacterium | reverse complement strand
CCGCTCTGCTATTTTGAACATGATGCTCACCGGTTTTTCTTTCGCGGAAGCCAGGGGAAAAATGCGCTTGTGCCCTTCATATAGGTCTGGTAAGCTGGACGCTTTTCCACCATGGTTTTTTCTAAAAGGGTCACTCCGGATACCTTAAGCAGAAGAAAGGTAATGGTGACAGGGCTGATTACCGTCCAGAAGCTGTTGGGTGTGGAAAGGGTGATCAAAAAGATTCCCCACCACATGAGCGATTCCCCGAAGTAATTGGGATGGCGGGTGTATGCCCAAAGCCCCCGGTCCATGACCTTGCCCCGATTGCCCAGATCGGCCTTGAAGCGGGACATCTGAAAATCCCCAAAGGCCTCAAAAACAAAACCGATAGCCCACATCAATAAGCCCACTCCATCCAGCCAATTGAGCCCCACCGGTCCGGTAGGGATCTGACCTGCCTGGACCACAAGGGAAATGACCCAGAGGAGAACTCCCTGAAGGCCGAATACCGTGAAAAGGCTCACCCACCAGAATTTTTCGCCATATTGAGCCCTCCAGGTCTGATAGCGACGGTCTTCCCCTTTACCCCTTTTTCTTAAACCGATGTAGAAAGCCAGCCTCAGACCCCAGACGGTCACAAGTACCGTTATCAGAATCTTCCGCAAGAGATAGCCTTCAGCCTGAAAAAAGCTCATCCACGCTATGAGCACAAACCCCAGCCCCCAGAAGATATCCGCGATGCTGGCATCCTTTAAAACCAGACTGAGAAGCCAGACACAGACCATCATGCCTAATATGACGACCAGATTCAGTCCCATGATCGTTATGGCGCTGCCCATATTGCTAGCCTCCCTTTTACCTGTCGTCCTGCCATGATCTTATCCTCCCTCTAAGGAATGAGTCGGTCGGGTTCGAGCGGGTCTAAAACTTTAAGTCCCTTCTTTTTGTTGGCGATGGCGTCTCTAATTTCCTCATGGATACTGCTGCTTATGGGGTAGGCCAGAGCGATAAAAATGGCCGATACGTTACACAGAGAGGGAATGAGCGCATAGAGTACCCTCAGCATCAAAAGCACCTGTTCCGATTGGGCCATATTCGGCTCGTAACCGGCACCGCCCAGCAAAAAGAGCCCGGAACCCACCCCCAGCGCAGCCGCGAGTTTCTTGGCTATGGACCAGAGGCCGATATAGTGTCCTTCACGCCTTTCGCCCGTGATGAGTTCGTCATAATCAATCACGTCAGCCTGCATGGCCGAAGGAATGGCAATGGTGGCGCCAAAACCAATGCCTGAGAAAAAGACCAGAATGCCGTAGATCATAGTGTCTCCGGGTCCGAGGAAAAAGACGCCTAAAAAGGCCCCTGTATTGATGACCATGGATAAGATCCAGGCGTATTTCTTGCCGGTTCTTTTGGCCAGAAACACCCAACCCGGCAGAAAAAAGATGCCGGTTACAAAATAGAGGGCCAGGAAGAAATCCGCCATTGTCGACTGGAGGACATATTGGACATAAAAAAGAATTAATGTGGCCGGAAGATTGCTGCCTACAGCGGCAACCGTATAGGATATGATCAGAATCATAAAAGGCCGATTTCGGAATGCCAGCCTGAATCCGCCCTCAAGGCTTGGCCTGATCGGTTCCGCATCTCGACTTTTTTCCCGAATCGAGAACACGCACCACCAGCAAAATCCCACGACCAATGGGGTGTACAACACGGAAATCCAAAAAAACTTGGCGCGCTCATCCGCCGGAGCGGCCGAAAGATCGAGGAGTTGAGAAACCAATGCAGGGGAACTGGCTGCAACCAGGGTTCCGGCGATGAGTGCGCCGTCCCGCCAGGCAAACAGGGCGATCCGTTCTTGGTAATTAAAAGTAATTTCAGGACCCAAAGACTCATAGGGGACCTGCACCAAGGTCCAGAAGAAAAAGACGCAGAAAATACACACCCCGAACCAGACGGTCTCAAAGGTGGGAGACCGTTCCGGCGGATTAAATAGGAAAAAGATCGACAGGGCGAGTACAACAGACCCGCCGGCAAGGTAAGGACGCCTGCGACCAAAGCGCGTCCTTGTTTTGTCCGAGATGAATCCGACGAGGGGATCGGTCACTGCGTCGAAAAGACGAACCGCCAATATGAGATAACCCAGGATTGCGATATGAAAGCCAACCACGTCGGTATAGAATTTGGGTATGTACACATATATGGGGATACCCACGACGGCCAGGGCAAAGGCAGGCGCCGCATAGGCCAGCCGTCTGGAAGTCGGCACATCCTGACCATATGGTTCTGTCATCATTTCAAAAGCCCTATTCTTTCGATTTCATCCAGTACATGTTCGTCACCAGCATGTCCCAAATGATTCGACGATACCGATGCGAAAGGTTGTGCACATATGACATGTTAAAAAATAAATCCTTTTCCAGGAAAATCAAATAAAAGCATTGAAAAAGATTCGAGAGGCCAAAATTTCATTAAGCAGCAATCCCATGAGAACCATCCTGCAGCGCTAATGAAAACACCTCATCTATATCCGGGGGGTCTTTCGGCAAGCCAGACTGACCGGCTTCACAAGACAGATGGATTCATTGCCAGTCGCTCCAAATGTTGAATTTTCAGGCGGAGTGATTAGCTTTTTAGAAATAATTGAAGCGTTTGGGACATCCATATTAAACTATAACAGTCCATTATCGAAGTATCGCATCCCCGATGTGGATTATCGGCCACGCGATTGATGAGATGCCTGACGGTCCATTAAATGAATGGTTCTTAAAAATAATTTTATTCGGAGAAAGGAATGGAGACCCAAAAGTTTACGAGAAATCAACAGCACCTCCCTATTTTTCCTTTGGGCGTGGTGTTGCTGCCGAAGATGACCATGCCGCTCCACATCTTTGAGGAGCGATATAAAAACATGGTCAATGAGTGCATGGAACGAAACGAACCGTTTGGGCTTGTATACTTCGACGGAAAACAGATCCATAAGGTGGGCTGCACGGCCCAGCTCATCGAGGTTTTGAAACATTACGAAGACGGCCTTATGGACATTGTGGTCCAGGGAGATCAGCGCTTTTACATGGATCAAATAGACGATAGTCATGCCTGTCTAATGTCCAGCATTTTTTATATTGACGATATGGAGGAATCGGTGAGCGATGAAGATGAGGCCTTGATCCATAAGATCACCAATTTACTGAAGTATCTAAATAAGTTGTCCGGGCGTATGGGGGACGATGCTCGGTTTGATGGTGTGGATCTGAAGCGATTGTCCTTTATTGTTCCTGGCGCCGAGGGATTCACCATGGAAGAAAGGCAGCGATTCCTGGAGATGACCTCGACCCGTGAACGCATAGAAAAAGGCTTGAGGGTTTTGGAAAAAGTCATCTCCAGGGTGAAAATCAACCGGGAAGTCCTTGAAATCATTGGCGGCAACGGCCATGTAAAGGCTTTTTTGGTTGAGAGAGGACTGGCGCAATGATAAAGAAAAAAAGATCGTCGATCAGGGATTTCAACATTTTATCGTTGGTCATTTTTGGCCGTGGAAGGGAGTTTATATCATGACCTGGATACAATTAACCAAAACCTATTTGCTGACGCTGCTGGTATTTTTGGCTGTCGATTTTCTCTGGCTGGGTTTCATTGCCAAACGATTTTATCAGCGATACCTGGGGAATTTTTTCAGTGAGGAAGTGAATTGGGCGGCCGCTTTTTTATTTTACCTGCTTTTTATTTTCGGCATGATGGTCTTTGTCATTTATCCGGCAATCAATGCCAATACCGTGATGCAAGCCTTGTTGCTGGGCATGTTATACGGTCTGGTCACTTACGCAACCTATGATCTAACCAATCTGGCACTCCTCAAGGGGTGGCCCCTAAAAATCGTTGTGGTGGACATTCTATGGGGTATTGTGCTGAGCGGCATTGTTTCAACGGCCGGATACCGGATGGCCAAATGGCTTTTTTAAAAGAATATACCTCAATGCACAACGCTTTCTTTATAAAAAGGCTTTTTAAAGTCGGTTTATTTTTTCTCCGGGAGAAACAACGACGTGCCTAATGTCCTGCTGACAACCGTTTGTCGGCCTTTTGGCGGGAAGGGGGAAGGGGATTCCGTCGGGGCCGAGTTGTTTCACCCCCAGGTGACGCGAAGTCAGGGTATCTTTAGCTACCGTCAGGTCATCCGCTGCTGGGGCCGCGATTACATTGCAGAAAATATTGAGACGCCGGTGGTGGTCCTCCACTACCCGTCTGAGCGCGAATTTATCCGTGAAATCGTGAGACGATGGTTCGATTATATTGGCATAAATTTCGTTGTGGCCACATTCCACAAGGTCCGCCGGATCGTCGAAATCATCCGCAGGCATTCCCCCTGGTCAAAAATTGTTCTCGGGGGCTATGGGACCGTTCTCTCCGACGATATCCTAAGTCCCCACTGCGATTTCATCTGTCGGGAAGAGGGCATCGGCTTCATGCGGAGCCTCCTGGGAGAGAAACGAGACGGAACTTTCCGCCACCCTTACGCACCCATTGAGTCACCAAGGGTTTATTCTTTTCCTTTGAAAACAAAGGTGGTGCATATTACCGGGGGGCTCGGCTGCCCCGGGGGGTGCGACTTTTGCTGTACATCTCACTTTTTCAAACGGAAATATGTACCCTTTATAAAAACCGGCCGGGAACTATATGACACAATGCGGTTCATGGAGCGCAAGGCCCAGAAAAAGGGTGACAGCATAAGCGGTTTCATCTTCATCGACGAAGACTTTTTTTTTCATGAGAAACGGGCGCGGGAGTTCCTTGACTGTGTGCGGGAGGGGGGCTTTTCATCCTCGATCATGGGATTTGGAAGTGTGCGCGGTTTATCCCGATTCACAGCCGATGAGATCGCTGAAATGGGTTTCGATATTATCTGGACGGCCTTTGAGGGTTTGGAATCAGGCTACGGGAAACTGCAGGGTAAAAAGCTCGATACGCTTTATGGTGATCTCAGTTCCCGGGGTGTGGCCATTCTGTCATCCATGATCATCGGTTTCCCT
Source organism: Deltaproteobacteria bacterium (assembly GCA_016930835.1). Lineage (GTDB taxonomy): Bacteria > Desulfobacterota > DSM-4660 > Desulfatiglandales > HGW-15 > JAFGGA01. The sequence continues at coordinate 855 of JAFGGA010000095.1, read as the reverse complement.
TACCAGGATCGCGCTCGAGTATTGGATGAATTTAAGCAGCTCACGGAATTAAACCCTTCGCTCTGGCAAATCCTGATCTATTTTGCCTTTCCGAAAACGCCCTTATACGAGAAGGTGATCGCAGAGGGGCGCTATCTCCCGGCGTACCAGGGTGACCCTGATTACCGGACTTTCGACGGGTTTTCCATGCACTTTAAACATGCTCACTTCACACCGACGGAACTGGAAGACCTCCAAAAAGAGTTGTACCGTAAATGCTATGAAATGCTTGGGCCTTCCATGGTACGCGTCCTGAGATCATGGTTCAAAGGGTACCAAAACATGAAAGATTCCTCCAGGCCACTATTGCGTGATCGGGCAGAGCGCATGGGCCGGTATGTTCGGAACGCGCTGCCCGGAATCTATCCCGCGATACGTTTCGGACCCAACCGGGACCGGAGAGCAGAGGCGATACAGTTTTTAAAGGACATCGAAAAGGAACTCGGACCGCTTTCCGTTAAAGAGCGTCTTCAGTGCTGGGGTACCGTCCCGCTTTCATTCTGGACATGGATGACTGAAAAACTCGGCCTATTTCAGCAGCCGCGACTTCTTAGAATTGAACACCGTCGGTGAAATGATTTTATGAAAGAAGATCAAAAGGAATACACCCATTATGAAATTGCGTTTGGATCCTTTTCAAATATTCAGGCATAGTAAGACACCTGCAGGCCTTTATGCACAGAAGAAATGGTTAAAAGAGCGGTTTCCTTCAAGCTATAGGAATGATTTTGAGGAGACCGTCCGTTTTCTTTTATCAGGGCAATCCACCGATGGTTCATGGGAAACATCATTCATGAAGACCATAAAACGATTGTT
>JAFGGA010000094.1 GCA_016930835.1 Deltaproteobacteria bacterium | reverse complement strand
TACCTGAATCTTGCATCGATTATCGTGACGAGGCGCTGAAAGCCTGATCATAAAGCGAAGTTGCAGGGATTTTGACCCGCAGGCATAGTACCTATATGGTGTGAGGATCAAAATCACGAAACAAGCTTTATGGTCAAGGCGCTTCAAGCCGCAGTAGATGATTGGTGCAAGATTCAGGGATTAACCCTATTGCCGGAAATGTTCATCAGTGTCCATCCAGAAATACGCAATTTCTGGCTGGAGCATTCAGCGGTCGGCATTCAGCCATCAGCTAACGACTTTTTTTTAAAAATGCTTTGGCTGACCGCTGAGAACTGATGGCTGACCGCTTGAATCCAGAAACGTTAGTTTTTGGTTGAACATTCGTTAAGCATCCTGCCTGATATTATCAAAAAGGAATATTGACGAACTCGTACAAAGCCGTCACGCCGGTCCCGTATCAAGTCCGGGATGGACTGGGGCCGGGGTCCAGAGCCCATGTAACTATCTGAAAAGACTGGATTCCGGCTTTCGCCTGTCTGCGTGCGGACACGAACAGGCAGGACGGAATGACAAAAACGCGTGATTTCCGACTTTTTACGAGACCATCAATATTAGGGATTAGGAGGTGTGAGTTGAGAGAGATTACGCCCGTTTTGCAGGATCGTTGGGAGTTGCGTGAGATCCATTCAAAACCGCATCTAGTGTATTATGGAATAAGAAATTATCCATATCATCAAAAAGGAACCATTGTCATCAATCGTAAAATTGCCGAGATTATCCGTGGCTTTGATGGAAAAGCGAAGATTCACGGTGATTCATCCAAAGAGATTCGTGAATTCATTGATCAGGGGGTAGTGGTCGATATAAAGGATAAGCGCGAGCCACCAACTGAAGAGGATTACAGGGAATGTTCTAGATGTGTAAATAATAACCTGATTATTCCGGGTTTGGAATTTGATGAGAAAGGTGTTTGCGCGGTCTGCCAATATTACGATAGACTGGGATCAGGCGAAATACAATCCATCGCAGGGGGCAGCACGGTCACGGATGAAGAATTGATGAAAGCCGTGGAAAATAATAGATCTCGTTTTGATGTGTTGGTATTGTTTACTGGAGGGAAGGATTCATCTTTTCTTTTATGGTACCTGGCGAAAAAACTCAAACTGCGAGTACTGGCTTGCACCTGGAATATGCCTTTTATGAACGCATCGACTTTGGAAAACATAAGGACTATCAAGCAAGCCTTGCCTGAAGTAGAATTTATTGAAAGAAAATCCGCATGGAATGAACTGCAACCACGATTAAAAAGGGTCTTTGGCATTGGTGGAGTCCCGTGTATTTGTAACGTGCTTGCTTATGCGTTATTTTATCCCATTGCTGTCTATGAAAATATCCCCTTCCTCATGGATGGAATTGAATTTGTGCAAACTCATTTTATGAGCATAACGACTCCCGTGCCAAAAATATTTGAACTTATCAGTAAAATTTACCATCCTTCGGATTTGGACAAGACATTATTTTTTTTAAAGAAAATGGCGCTTCCCACCAAGCAAGAACCGAAAAATGATTTTGGTAAATTCATTGTCACTTGCAGGGAATCCTTAGAACCCATGTATCAACCACTGCAATACATTTTAAAGAACAAGGGTAAATTTAGAAGATTGCCCGTATTAAAACGTTTAAAGAGTGATGAAGCCTATGGTAGTTGGGATGATGTGAAGGATATCATAACAAAGGAATTGGGCTGGAAAGCACCAGAAAATCAAAAAGGATTGTTGCATACCAGCTGTGCATTGGAAACTGTTAAAGACTATTGTCAATATCAATACTTTTTACAAAAAAAGACAACCTTTATTCCCCAATCCATTATTGAGATTAGCGCGGCTACTTATTATGGTATGATTGATAGAGACACCGCACTCATGGAATTACAGGAGCGCGGTTATTATAAAAGGCCGGAGATCTTAGACACTCTTTTAGATCGCCTGGGTCTATCCGAAGAGGAAGCGGTTTCTATGGGAGGATATCTTGGTTGTCTTTTTAGATGAGGATCATACGTCAAGGTTGAAGCAATAACTATCTGTAATGGAGGAGCGCTATAGAAGATATATCCACTTCAGCAAGTACTGCCTTAAAATATGGTATTATTAAATACCTTTCTTTTCCCTGCCGTTTTTTATCATTAGGGTAACATCCCCAAATCAGAAATCATTTAACCTTTTATTCATGTTATCCGATTAGGATATTGCAGTAAAGATATCTACACAAACAAAGAGAAGATAACCATGTTATTTAGGTTATTCCAAAATAAGCGGCCTTTGAACTATTTGGAAAGATTGGAAAACCTTTTGTGCAAATCCGTCGACGTATCTCGACAGGGTGATTTCCAATATTGGCGAGAACGGCTGTTTTTGACTGTCTTTATGACATTGATGATTTGCGGTTTTTTTGTTTATGTCCCCAGTGTCATTCTTGCGTTGAAGACCAAGCTTTTTGGCGTTATGGCCATAGATACATTGGTGTTTTTAACGGGTATCATCATCGTTGCTTTTCGAAAGATACCTTTTGTGATTCGCGCTTCGATTGGCGCCTTGATATTCTACCTGTTGGGCGTATTTTTACTTATCCTAAAAGGTCCTATTGGAACCGGCTTTATCTGGCTCTTTACTTTTCCCATATTGGCAGGCGCTTTCTTGGGGACAACAGCGGGTCTTATTGCGCTGCTTATCAATGTAGCCACACTGGTCGCCATTGCCATTTTGTTATATATGAGATTTTTTGAATGGGAATTTCTTCCCTTGTATACATTGGCGGAATGGATCGTGACGAATATTAATCTAATTTTTTTAAACTCCATTGTTACCATATCATTCACCTCGCTTTTGCAAGGTCTTCGAAGGACCTTGGAAAAGGAACAAGCCGTCAGCAATCAATTGAACAAAGAACATCATCGGGTCCTGAAAACGGTCAGACAGCTCAATATGGAAATGCACGAGCGTAAAAAGGCTGAAGACGAGAAGTTAAGATTGGAGAGGCAGCTTCAGCAGGCCCAAAAGATGGAGTCCATTGGAACCCTTGCCGGAGGTATCGCACATGACTTTAATAATATACTCTATCCTATCATCGGTTTTACCGAATTGACGATTGATGAGGTACCTAAGAATAGTCTCGCTCATAAGAATTTAAAAGAGGTCTATGTTGCCGCAAAACGGGCCAAAGATCTTGTTCAGCAGATTCTTCGATTCAGCAGAATGGATGCGCCCGGCTTTAAACTGGTGAAGATCCAGGAACTCATCCAGGAATCCCTCGGGCTTTTAAGGGCCTCTATCCCTTCGAGCATTGATATTCATCTGGATATTGATAGAGATTGTAACCCCATAATGGCCGATCCGACACAGATTCATCAGATCATTGTCAATCTATGCACCAATGCTTACCAGGCCATGGAGGATAGGTATGGCCGCTTGGATATCGGTTTAAAAACATATGATGTCCTTCCTAAGAATAAACCAATGGAAGCCAAATTTATCTCCGCTCAATATGCAGTACTCTCAGTAAAAGATACTGGTCCCGGGATGACACGAGATATCGTTGATAGGATCTTTGATCCGTATTTCACAACCAAGGCCATGGGAAAGGGCACAGGACTTGGGTTATCCGTTGTTCATGGTATCGTTAAGAGTCACGGTGGCGAAATTCAGGTAGATAGCGTCTTGGGTAAAGGTACGACCTTTTATGTCTATCTACCCATTTTCGAGGAAGGTGAAAAGATAACAGAGCCTAGAGCATCCGATCTCGTCACCGATGGAACGGAGCGTATATTGGTTGTGGATGATGAGGGACCTATTCTTATTATGATCAAGCAGATGTTGGAACGTATCGGTTATGTCGTGGAAACACATAACAACAGCCTGGAGGCACTGAGTCTTTTTCGTTTTAAACCCGAGAAATTCGATCTGATCATCACCGATATGACCATGCCCGGGATGAGCGGTCTTGAATTGGTCCGGCACCTTAAAGAGATAAGAAGTGAGATTCCTGTTATTCTATGTACGGGTTTTAGTGAGAAAATAACACATGAAACAATCAGAACATACGGGATTGAAGGTTTCGTCATGAAACCGGTTGTAAAGGATGAATTGGCAAAATTGATCCGTGACATTTTAGATCGCAAAAATATGGAATTTCCGGAAATAAAAAAGAAAGCTATGGGTTAAAAAAGATAAAATCTATAAATTTATTTGTTAAAATTTATTATTTCTATGAATTATTCATCCATTATCAAAGCATTCATTAATTAATCCACACCTTAAAATATCATTCCATTTTTTTCTTATGAATTTCCATAGCTTTTCTGAAAAAAATAGTATAATAAGACCACTATTATATTTTTCAAGAGACGTATTTTTCTAATATAATCAGAAAAGGATGATGCTTCCTATCTCTTTATTATTGAAACCTTAATAATAAGACTTCATTATGGTAGCCTTATTTCGTTCTTCGTGAACAAAAAATCTACAAAAATATATTCATTCATGAGAATATAAAAATCATCTGGGGCTTTCAGATACTTTTTATTAAACATAAAATTAGCATTATTCTCACTATTTTTTCCATTTTCAAAGTATTATTATCGATTAATCTATATGGTCGGCCGAATGAGGGAGCGCCCGGGTTACGTTGTGAATACTTATTATAGCAGCTTTGAGGCGCTGAATCTATACCAATGGAATCCTAAGTAATTTGAGATGATCACTCTATTTTTTATATTCCAAAGAGGAGGAAGAACATGGTTGAGGAACGCAGGGATTCTTATCGATTTGATATTCAAAAAGGAGAGGCAACCATTAACCATCCATCAACGCTTGCAATGGCCAGGATAACCAATTTGAGTGTTGGAGGTGGTCATATCCTGGTGCCGGCCGGCCAGATGGATGGACTGGGAAAGGTGCCTATAGAGTTCAAGCTTGGAAAATATCCCCCATTCCAAACCGATGTTATTCTGACACGGACTATTCAAATACATGATTTTATCCATATCGGCACGCGGTTTAGTAATCTGACCGCGGAAAAGTTAATGATCCTTTCCGGATTCCTATCGGATCAATTTCTTGATGAAAGCCGAAAATACCCTTTTGCAGATTCAAGTAATCCAGTATCGATTATAAAAAAGGATCCGGATATGAATTGTAACCTTTTCAGTTATCATTGTCGTTTCCAAAAGACCCCGGTTTATGTGTTCGATGATCATTCGCGCCTTCCATTGAGACTTCAGGTTCGTGAGCTGATCAAGAGAAGAAACGATCGGCACATCATCACTAACGTCCTGGATGGTAATGCAGAGAGGCTTGTCCTTGAAAAAAATTATCTTTTCACGTTCGCGGGAACTAATGCTGCTTATTCTTTTGAATCGCGTATTCACCGGATTGAGAAATCATCATTATCTCTTGTTTTTCCAGCTTATTTGCGCCAATACGGGTTTCGTGATTCTTTACGCGTTCCAATCGAGATTAAGGAAGGTCTTGAGTTCATAAGCGAACACCCGAGAGTATCCGATATGATCCTGCGAAAACCTGTTTTTGAAGTGAGTGCTCAAGGCTTTTCGTTTCCTTTTGTCCCCGAACAAGATCTGCTGTGTCCAGGTGATAATATGATGAACGCAACCTTAACGTTACCTGATGGGCCGATTGGCATAAAAGGTAGTATCCGCAGTATTCGGGAATGCTCAGGAACACTGACTTATGGGGTTAAGATCCTTCATTTCAGCAATCAAGAAGCGGAGATGCGCTGGAAATCTTATGTCCTGCTTGCGACCTATCAGCGATTAAGGATGGGTAAGCGCGGGGATGCGGGTGCATATTGGAATATTCTGAAGGCATCCGACTATATCGGGAAAGAAGTTACGCCGACCTTAAAAACGGAAATCAAAAAACATTTTTTTAGTCAATGGGAGAGACACGCTGAAAATCCCAGAATCAACCAGAATCTGATTTATTATAAGGGTGAAAAGGCCGTTGGGACCTTCTCTATGAATCTGCTTTACCCCAAAACGGGTATCGGGCATCATATGAGCGTTGATAGATGCGTCCGGAAGAGTTTTTTTGAAATTGGACGGGAGTTGTTTTCCGGGTTACAGTATGTTTTTCGGCATCTGGTTACCACGGAGTTCTACATCTCTTATTTTTACGCGGATAAGACCTTTAATAATTTGATGTTTAGAGGTTTTTTCAATGAATATACGTTAAAGGAAAATTATGTGTATGATCGATACCACCTATATAAATGCCTGCTTGACTCGGAAAAGATCCATTCACACGGACTCTCGAACAATATCCATGTCCAACCGGCAAGTCCCGAATTGCTTAAAGTACTTTCCGAATACCTAAAAATGATTCTACCTAAGATTGAATTCGAGGCATTTTCTTATCAAGAGAATGAGATCACCCTTGAGACATTTTCTAGTGAGTGTTCGGCAAAAGGGTACGAGCGTAAGAGAAGGATCTTCTTTGCAGTAGATGATGACGACAAGCCGCTCGCCGCTCTGATTGCAGAGACCGGCGATATAGGTGTTAACACCTTTAATCTACTCAACTGCAGTTGGATTTTTTACTTGATACCCATTGCAAAGCAGGATGATACAATCCTCGCAAGTCTCATCAAACAGGCCATGCAATTTTACATGGAAGAGGGAAAACCGGAATTTATTTTTATAGATTATAATGATATCGAGAGACAACGTATCGAAAGGTTAGCCGTTCAATATTTTACCGATGGAATGAGATGGTTGGGAAACAGGGAAATGTTGCCGGCCTATCTGAACTATGTAGAAGAAACCCTTCGCATGATAAACAATCACTTTAGGGCGCATTGAATCCGCACAATGTAAAAGCGGAAGAATTGGTGTCCAAAATAAATGGAAAGAGCCATACCGGCATTTGGGTGGTGAATTTGAAATGAGATACCTTTGCATTCAAAACCGTTTTTGGACAACCATGAAACGGTAGATCAATTCAATAACTCTTTCACAGCTTTAATAAGCTTTTCATTTTCTATGGGCTTGGTGAATGTGCGTGCGGCCCCTAATCGTTCTGCGGACTTTAAATAATTTTCAGGTCCTACTCTGCCCCCACCGGAGATGGCGATGATTTTCGCATCCTTGAATTCTTTTTTGAGATCAATAATCGTCTCGACACCTTCTTTTTCCGGCATGATCAGATCCAAGATAACCAGATCAAAGGGATTTTCCTTGAACTTGCGGATCGCGATCAATCCGTCCGCGGCCTCATCTATTTCATATCCATCCTTTTCCAGTAATTGTCGAAGTAGCATCCGAATCTGTGCTTCATCATCAACGATGAGTATCCTTGCCATTCGTTGTCATCTCCTTTCTCATATTCACGGTCATTATTTATAAAAAGATCCATTCTAACATGCTGGGATCGTGATGAATGTGTAGCGCCTATGATTTGATTCCCTTTCAAGCGGTATGTTTACTGATGGGATTGCTTGTGTCAACTGCAGTGGTTTGACTTGTATTTGTAATGATTATATCACACAAGATCCTATTGGAAAAGCATAAACTATATAGGCTTATCCGGAAAAGCCAATAAGCACTCATTATGGCCTCTTCCTCATTGGGTCGAATGGACCCGGTGGAGGTCCATTGTCTTCTCTCCGATCTCTTCTCAGTAATGCCTTTGCCCGCCGTTCTTGTAATTTCACATGAAGCTCTTCCAATCTTTCCCTCTGTTCCGGATTCAATTCCGCTTTCATCAGTTCAAGACTTTGGTCACTGATATTTTTGATTTCAGGCAGATAATTCATTCTTACAAAAGCGATTTTCTCCTGTGAGTCCCTAAGTATCTTGTCTATGTTCGTTTTTTGCTCTTCCGTCAGTTCAAGCCTTCTTGTGAGGCTTTCTCTGAGCAGGTCCGTTCTCCGATTGAGTGATGTTTCATAAGAGACGAGACGTTCCATTCGGTATATGTGATAGACTTGTCCTCCGAGTACACCCCCGAGTGCTCCTACCAGAAAGACGAGAATCAGTCCTATCGCCAATTTTATCCTTCCCATGATTTCCTCTTTAGTAACCATTCAATGCCAATAAACTATAATCCGCCGGATCTTCAAACATCATATCCACCAACTCATAATCCGAAATAAGATTCATTTGTGAGACGGCAATACCCAATAAAATAATTAACCCACATGCCACCGGCACCAGGCGCCATAATATGCGTTGGAAGACCTCAATAAAATCTACCTGATGAGATGGTCTGAGATCTTGAATACTCGCCATGACCCTGCTTTTCCATGATTCACCTATCTCAACCGTTTCTTTTTCATAATAGGCAACGGTCAACATTTTTTTGATCTTGGCCAAGTTCTCCTTGTTCATGGATTTCATATGAGTCTCCTTTTGTTAACGGTCTCATCATTGTCCACACCCCCATCACTCCGGCCTGCCTGTGCGTGTCCGCACGAAGACAGGCGCAGGCTGGAATCCAGTGGCTTTTCAGCATGATGAATCGTGAACACGATTATGAGATGATTAGTATATGCCCATTACTTCAGATAAAATTTTTTCCAGCTTTTTCCGAGATCGAAAGGATCGGACTTTTACATTAGCGACACTCCAACCAAGGAGTTTCGCTGTTTCTTTGCATGTATGACCTTCCAGGTAAATCAATTCCAGAACGATCCGGTCTTCGGCCGAGAGTTTTGCCAAGGCCCAGTCCAGAATTTCTTTGGCTTCTTCGCACGACCCTTTTTCTTCAATCAATGTCCCGTGTTCGCCATGGATAACGCTTTCCAACCATTCTTGATGTTTTTCCGTAATTTCGCTGATAGGGGTTTCTTTCGATTGATAAACCGTTCGCCAGTAATCATAACACGTTCTTACTGCAATAGAGGTAAGCCAATGCTTAAAATCACCCTTTGCTCTAAACGATGGCAATGATTGAAATACACGTATAAAAACATCCTGCATCGTCTCTGTTATATCGTCATGAGGGACATGCCGTCGCACAATTTTTGAGACAAGTTCTTGATACCTGATCAATAGGCTCTCAAAGGCATCGGTGTGTCCATCAAGAATTTGATGGATGATTTCTGTATCATCGGGCCGTAAAGAGGAATCATGTTGCATTGTTGTAAATCGTTATAGGTGGAGCCGTGATCAAATGGTACGATTGTTGTGAATACTGTATGCCGTAAAACCTTGGACCGTAATCCTAGGATTCTTATATCAAAAACAACGGCGAATGAACAACATTTATCCTCCCGTTCCTTACTGAACCCCCCTTTCAAAACGGCGATTGGCCCTCTCCATTCTCTCTGTCTTTTGTTCCTTTAGGGCTTTGAGTTGCTCAGGTGTTAATACGGCCTTTATCTCATTCTTCATTTTGGTTTTTAAGATGAACAATTCCTCCGTTAATCCGGATAGTTCCCGAAAGGCCGCTCGGACCTCCTCTTCATTGAATGACTCCGATTGCAAGAGACTGGAAAAATCCCTGTGTTGTCTTTGGATATCCCCGCGAAGATCCGCGGTTTCATCCCGAAATCTGGTTAAGATGTCATTCATTTGGGTCCTTTGGGCATCTGTAAGATTGAATCCATAGAATGCTTTTAGTCTATCCAACCCCGGTCTTGTATAGGGAGCTTTCCAATGAGGTCCCAAAGGTTCAGCCTCCACTATTGATATCCCCACAAAACCCATAAGAAATGCCAATAGGATCGCCCTTGTCATTTTTGTTTTCATATTTTCCTCCTATGATGTTTGTCTACTCCAGAAAAAGTGTTAATTTGATCTAAGTTATCAATCTTCCAAACAATTCGCCGCAAATTTC
>JAFGGA010000093.1 GCA_016930835.1 Deltaproteobacteria bacterium | reverse complement strand
GTAATCTCGTCAATGATGACATCCGCCCCGATGATCTTCCCCGCGAATCTCCTCCCCGATCCGGTCGTTGCCGCTCCCACGACACGCAACCCAATTTTCCTCTTTTCGGTCATATCATCAATGGATGAAAATAATCTTTGGACCGCGGCGACCGGTCTCCCGGCGGTGCTTGTGTAGAAGCCCGCGAGCACATGGCCGTCCGCGTTCAGGAGAACGGCCTTGGTACTCGTGGAACCGATGTCGATGCCAAGGACCACCTTATACGTGAACAGGGGTGTCAAAGTTTCATAGATATCCACCTCCACGGGGTGTGAGACACCGGCATCAAGGACGGCATATTCGTATTTCTCAAGACCGCCGAACTCTGGATAATGGGAATGGGTCAATTTAAGTGGGTCATGAAAATACTTTTTGGGGAAGATCTCGCTGCATAGCATATCATCCACCGAAACAAACGGCCTGACGTCCCCTCCACGCCATTCGTCAACCATGAGGAATGCCGCCCCGATGGCCCCGTAAACGCCGGTTTGGTCTACAAAGATCTCCTTTCCGGTAATGGAAGTGATATGATGAACCACAGCCCTGTTATTGGATACGCCGCCCGTGAAGATGATCGGGTTAAACAGTTCCTTGTCTATGGAGAGCGTATCTACAATGTTTTTTGCAAGCCCGTAGCACAACCCGTCACAGATCTGTTCCAGGGTATATCCCTCCTGCTGGGCGTGAACCAGGTCGGTTTTTGCAAAAACGGCACACCTCGAGGCAATTTTCGGTACGCTCCCCCTGTTGCTGAAGGCCTTTTCACTCAAGGCCTTTGCACTTTGCAGATTCAGCCGTCGCGCCTGTTGATCAAGAAAACTGCCTGTGCCCGCCGCACATGAGGTATTGGTTTTGAAACTACGATAATGCCCTTTATCATCAAAGCCAATCAGACCGAAGGCTTCACCGCCGACAACCAGAATGGCGCCGATTTTCTGATGAAAGTGACGCGCGGCCTCAATCATGGCGACCCGGTTGTCGTATTTCCGGTTCGCATTTATAATCGAAGGGGTTGAAGACGTGGCGGCGATACCGCAAATCCACCGCAGATCAAAATCATTCATCATTTCGGTGAAGGTGTCCGCGATATTGCCGTGATGAAATTGATAGGCGGTTTTGCAGATTTCCCTTTCAGGATTGATTTCAGCCACCGATATGGAAACAGACCCGATATCTATTCCAAGGATACGGCAACGATCCTCCACCCTAGTCTGAGTCGTGGTCAAAGACATATCCCACCGATCGGAGGCTTTTAAAATAGACGGGGTTCTTGGGATCGACCTCAAAATACTTCCGAAATCGGACAATAAAATTGTCTACTGTTCGGCTTGTGCTTCCCCTGGCATACCCCCAGGCGATTTCCAGAAGCTTTCGTCTCGAAAGGGGTTTGCCGCGATTGGCGATAAAAAGCCTTAAAAGCCTGGCTTCCTGTTCCGTAAGGCTGATCTGACCGGACGGGCCATATGCTTTCAAGGTCTGAAAATCGATCCTGTTTCCCCCGAACTCATAGATCCCGGGGAGTGAAGAGACGCCGTTCCCCTTTGAAGCGCCCCCCGCCTGAGACCAGGCTCCCCGGGTCAAAAGCCGCTCTACCCGGAGCAAAAACTCATCCAGGTTGAAGGGCTTGGCGAGATAATCGTCCACACCGTAAGAGAATCCTTTTACCCTGTCATCGGGATCGCCCTTGGCCGACAGTATCAAAATGGGAATGCGTTCATCCTCGAGGCGGATATTCCGAAGAACCGATAGGCCGTCAATCCCCGGGAGCATGATGTCCAGGACGATCAGGTCCGGCTCCCATTCCTTCCACCTTTGCAGGGCCGAGTTCCCATCGGCAGAGATCATCACATCATATCCCTTAAGTGCCAAATTCAGTTTCAGACCTTCGGCCAGGTGTGTCTCATCTTCTACCACCAGGATGCGTTTTTTGGTGGAATCCCCCATATCATCCCTCATCTCACTCCGGCCGATATGTTTTCAGGGGCAAAATCAGGGAAAAAACAGATCCCTTTCCACTCCCTTTTGATTCGGCAACCATTTTCCCCTTATGAAAGCGGGCAATGCCCTCAACCAGATACAGGCCGAGCCCGGTGCCCTTGGCCGACATATCGTCCGAACGTCCGATCTGATAAAACTTTCTGAAGACCTTCCTGAATTCCGACTTTGGAAGTCCGATGCCGTTGTCTTCAAAACGGATGTGCAATCTCCTCCCTCTGGGCTCAAAGGTGATATCCAGGCGGGGAACTTCGGATTCATTGTACTTGACGGCGTTGGTAAACAGATTCATCAAAAGGATCTCAAATAAGGCGGGACGAATGGAGTAGGAAAAGGATCGTCCCGAAGGATTGTGAACATGTATTTCACACCCGTCGAAGAGGTGACGGTTTTTTTCATAAAACCGCTCAACCTCCTGGACGAGATCCTCCCTCACGAACTTTCCTCCATAGGACCTACTCTCGATCTTTGCAAGGTCCAGGATGCGATTGATATTGTGGGTCAACCGGTCTGCGTCCTGAAGCATATACCCGATATACCTGAGCTGGTCTTCCCGGGGCAGCTCATATTTCACAAAAGTCTCCAGATAAAGTTTCAAGGAAGTGACCGGGGTCTTCAGTTCGTGGGTAAAATTGCTGATAAAGTTACGCTGGAGTCGGTAAAGCTGGAAAGTCTTGTGATTGTATACAAAGATGATGAATATGCCCATCAAAATGATCCCCACGAGAATGGAAAGCACCAGAATCACCACCCAGGTTTGAGAGGCCAGAACCTTATCGGGATCGAGGTTGGCTCTCTCCAGGACTCTCTTCAGCCCCGTGCTGACCTCCATATACCAATAGATATATAAAATGAGGGAGAGGGCCACAGCCGCGATGGAGAAGATAAAAATAAGGATGGGATGAAGAAACCACTTTGATTGACTCATTGTCGACAACCCGGATCTCACCCATTTTGGTGATTTTTGCCTCTTTCGTAAAAAATGTGAGGCAACCCTTTCATTCATGATTGTATTCCCATAGGGGACTGAATTCAACCGTCAGCATTCTGAAGGTATTCGGCTTGGTTCAAAAATGTCTGCCCAAAGCGGCCATGGTGGGTGGGTGGCAGATCGCCTATGAAGTACGGCCCGATTCCAGTGATAAACACGGATGATATCGTCAAATGACAAGAAGGAGCTATGGCTCTTGCCGTTTTTCCGGAAGGATGGAAAAACTGATGAAAGTCCGCCTTTAGTCCATGTTAATTCCCGGGTTGTTCGGTCCACCGGTACGGAATCTTCGGTTTGGCCCCGTCGAGGCAAGAAGACTTAACCGATTGATTTTTCCGTTTGTAAACCTTATTCAGTGGGCGATATGATGTTTTCGGCACCCTGAGATCTCCAAGGATTCGGGATCGCAGATATTCTTTAATGCTAAAGAAAACGACAAGCAACGATACGGTCAAAGTGGGAAAATTTATCCTGCCGAATTGTGAACGATATGATTTCTTGATTTCTCTCAAGAGGGTTTCACTCCGCCTGTTTTGCACAAAAATGGTCGAGGCGGTGAGAAAATATCGCATCATGTTAAGTCTCTTTCTGTAATGCTTCGTACACCTTCGAATACGTTCATCCGGATGGTCTTTACAATAAAGGTGACCTTCCAAAGTCGTTTTTATGGCGCGTAATATTGAAGCACCGTTTCTATTATAATCTATTTCAAAAGCAAGACGTAAAAAGGCTTCTGATTCATCTCTTGAAAAGTGATCATGATGAAACCATATTTTTCCCTGCCCGTGCTGGGATTCATAGGGAATATTTTTGAATACTTTTCCCTCCCTTTCATAATCATCATACAGTTTTGTTCCGGGGATCGGCCCGAGCGGTGAGAATTGGACATAATCCGGATTTAGCGAGGTCACAAAGTCTACATCTTCCCAGATCGTCTTCTTGTCGTGTTCCTCAATAAACAAAATCGATGATGCCAAGACGCTGATGCCCCTTTTCCTTAATTCCGCAAAAAGAATTTGAAAATCGGTATTTTTATTTTTCGCATAAATCTCCTTTTTGGATTCAACGCCGACCCACACGAATGTCACCCCCATGCGCACAAGGATATCCAGGTCACCGATGTCTTTAAGCGTTTCGGCAGAACTGAAGATCGCAAAATTAAAGTGGCGATCATTCTTCTCCATCAAATCCAGCAATTCCAGGGCACGATCCTTCATTTTCAAAAAGTTTTCATCCAGCACTCCGAATTCGGTTATATTCTTCTCGTCTTCATATCGACAACAGACCTCAAAGATATCCCTGCCGGTTTTCAAGTATGGAATATATTTTCCAAAGAAATGTGAGGTGGCACAAAATCGGCATTTATTTACACATCCTACGCCGGTAATAAGTATGCCGGAGTCGGGCGCCCAGGGGGCACCCATGACCTGCCTGTTGAAAGAGCTGTATTCGAGGGGATGCTTGATGGGTCTATCCATCTTTTCCCCAAAAAGTTCCCTCAAAAAATAGACGCCTTCGCCTTTACATATAAAATCATGATCGATCATCAATTCTATATCCGGGATATTAACCCCGTGGCCGCCTAGAATGATCTTTGATTTCGGCGATATTTCACGAATGGCCTGTGCCATTGCCTTTGCTTTTTTGAAATTCGGTATGATAAAGCTGATTCCTACGTAATCATATCCTCTTTTTAACTCCTTCTTAAAACGTTTAAAGGTCGGAAAATCCAGGACCGCTGTGGGCATGTCAATATTTTCCGCCAAAAAATAGAGTCCCTGACTGCCATGATTGAATCTATAGGAAAAGATGCCCTGTTCTCTGGTCACCTGATTGTGAAAGAGCTCCATTTTATTTTCTTTTTCACCATATTCATCATCGACCCCATATGGCCCAAATACAGAAGTAAGTAGTAATTTCATACGATCTCCCTTAACGATAATTTTCTTGATTTTAAGATAGTGTTTTTCTCTTTCTCATAAAGAACAATATACAGCAGGATGATGAACGGCGTTGTAAAACTAATGTAAAACCAATCCTGTCAAACTTGTGGTCGGCCCCCGGCTAATTTCAGATAAGTTCGATTTCGGATGAGCATGCCTTGTTCTTTTGTATTATTGGGTGGAATGAAAAACAGAAAGTGATGAGCCGGAATCGAACCATGCACAGGATAGGTTTTTCCCTGTCTATCATCGGCCGGAACGTTTTATTTTTCTATATGGCTTGACTTTCACACAGGGGGAGCTTATCTTGTAAACAATTCATGAGGGCTCGCCTTTATGGGCGGGTCTTTTTCTTTACTGTAAGGTAATCTCCATTTTGCATGAGTGGCCACCTTAAGCTTGGAATCATGAAAATTTAATTGAAGGGAGGGTGTGTCACTATGGCTAATGGAACTGTAAAGTGGTTTAATGACCATAAGGGTTTTGGCTTTATTGAGCAAGAAGATGGATCTGATGTATTCGTTCATCATTCAGGAATCAATGCTGAAGGTTTCAAGTCTCTTTGTGAAGGCGATAAGGTTACATTCGATGTAGAGCAGGGAAAAAAAGGCCTTGCCGCTGTTAATGTAAGCGTGGTCTAGCTCACAGGATTCTAAAGCAAAAAGGGTATACCATCGGATAATGATGGGATACCCTTTTTTTAACTCATCCCACTTTCGTTGAAATCCGAATCGCATAGAGTTTTGGCGGTCGATTTGGAAGGAACTGGGAGAAAGGAGCTTTTAATGAATATCTATGTTGGAAAACTTCC
>JAFGGA010000092.1 GCA_016930835.1 Deltaproteobacteria bacterium | reverse complement strand
TTGATTTTACTGGTCGGGACGACTGGATTTGAACCAGCGACTCCCGCGTCCCGAACGCGGTGCTCTACCAGACTGAGCCACGTCCCGACATAAAGGATTATATATATGAATTCCGACTATTAGACAAGCGCAATTTGTCACCGACGATATGAATAAAATTCTCCATAATCCGGGCCGTTGCCCCCCATATCACATCACCGTTATAATAGTAGGACGTTCCTTGATAGACATAATCCTCAAATTCCGCCCTGTCTCTCTTATAAATGGCCTGATCAGATAAAAATACATCCAGGGGCACGGTAATGATTCGATCCACCTCCTTAGGGTTGATGGTGAAATCATAGGGATAAGGAATATACCCGACGAAAGGATGCACGACGAAATCACTCCCGAATGTGGTCGTCTGATCCAATGGCCCTAAAATCTGCACATCATCCCGCAGCAGCCCGATCTCTTCATGAGATTCCCGGAGCGCCGTCTCCTGCAGGGATCCGTCCCCGTTATCTACGGCACCGCCCGGAAAAGAAATTTGTCTCTTATGATGTTCCACCTTATCGGTCCGCTTGGTAAAAAGGATCTTGTAACCCGTCTCATCATGAAAAAGAGGCATCAATACGGCTGCATGAATAAATGCGCCATACCCCCCTTCAATGGGTTTAGGCTCCCGGCCAATTAATATTTCTCTAATTTTCCTGATTGTATCCATTTACGTTGCTCGCTGAATCATAACAGTTGCCAGTTTATTAACCATTTTATTCCCCATTGTCCATAAAATTTAGAAAAAAAGTTCAGAGGGCGTGTTTCTTGACATCTTGACCTGCCGGTGATAACTTCCCTACCCTTAAAAATCGTTGTGACGTTTCCTCATTTTACATAACTGTTTTTGGAGTCCATATGACGTTTCAGGAACTCATCATCAATCTGGAGAAATATTGGGCTGAAAAAGGCTGCCTGATCCAACAGCCATACGATCAGGAGGTCGGCGCCGGTACTTTTAATCCCGCCACACTGCTGAGGGCGCTTGGACCTGAACCATGGTCCGTAGCCTATGTGGAACCCTCCCGCCGTCCCACAGACGGCCGGTATGGGGATAATCCCAACCGTTTAGGGCATTATTACCAATATCAAGTGATTGTTAAACCATCTCCCCTGGAGATCCAGGATATCTACCTCGATAGCCTGAGGGCTCTCGGCATTGACCCATTGGAGCATGATATCCGTTTTGTGGAAGATGACTGGGAATCCCCCACCCTCGGCGCCTCGGGACTAGGATGGGAGGTGTGGTTGGATGGCATGGAGATCACCCAGTTCACGTATTTTCAGCAGGCAGGCAGCATTAAGTTGGATCCGATTTCCGTGGAGATCACCTACGGTCTGGAACGGATCGCCATGTACTTGCAGGAAAAGGAAAATGTCTACGATCTCATTTGGACCAACGACATCACATACGGTCATGTCCATAAAATGGGGGAGAGGGAATTCTCCATTTATCACTTTGAACTGGCCGATGTGGATATGCTCCTCAATCTCTTTGATATGTACGAACATGAATCCATTCGGATCAGCAAGGAAGGGTTGGTCCTACCCGCTTATGACTACTGTCTCAAGTGTTCTCATACCTTTAATATCCTGGATGCAAGGGGCGCCATTAGTGTGGCGGAAAGGACAAAGTACATCGAGCGCATACGGAATCTCGCCAGGAATGTATCCAAGAATTATCTGGCTCAACGAGAGGGAATGGGTTTCCCATTGACGAACAAGGAAGGCAAATAAATGTCTAATGATTTATTACTGGAGATCGGGACCGAAGAGATCCCATCGGATTATCTGGAAAATGGGCTCAAAGAGCTTAAGAATCTGAGCGAATCTTTTTTCAAAGAAAATCGTATTCATTATGAAACTTTCCATACCTACGGAACCCCGCGAAGGTTGATCCTTATCAGCAAAGGCATAGCGGACACACAAGACGACATGGTTCAAGAAATTACCGGCCCTCCGAAGAAGGCAGCCTATGATGCACAAGGAAATCCCACCAAGGCAGCCCTGGGATTTGCCCAAAAATACGGAGTCCCTGTTGATACCCTGGGCTGTATTGAAACGCCCAGAGGTGAGTATCTCCACGTGAAGGTCCACGTCACAGGGAGACCCACAAAGGCCATCTTATCCGAGTCCTTGCCTATACTCATCTCCCGCATTCCATGGCCCAAAACCATGAGGTGGGGAAGCATCAACATTCCATTTGTACGGCCCATCCACTGGATCCTGGCCCTTTTGGGTGAAGAAATAATCCCATTTGAGATGGCGGGGATTAAGAGCAACAATAAGACCATGGGTCATCGATTCCTGGGATCTCGGGAAATGGACATCAAAAACCTTCAGGATTACCTCCTTAAGATAAAACAATCCGTCATGATCGACCCGGAGGAACGAAAAAAGGCCATTGAAAAGGCGGTGATTGCAAAAACCGGAGACCTATCCGGTACGCCCTTGATCGACCCCGAATTATTGACCACTGTGGCCAACCTCGTGGAGTTCCCCTCTGTGGTCTGCGGCTCGTTTGATCAGGCATTTTTAGCCCTTCCGGCCCCTGTGCTCATCACGGCCATGAAAAAACATCAAAAATATTTCGCCGTCAACGGCCCGGATGGCCGGTTGATCCCCTATTTCGTGGCCGTCAACAATACCCGTGCCAAGGATGAATCCGTTGTCCAAAAAGGACATGAAAGGGTCCTCAGGGCCAGGCTCTCGGATGCCGACTTCTTTTTTCATGAAGACAGGAAAACAAGGCTTGAGGATCGATTGGAGGAACTAAAGGGTGTCATTTATCAGGCTGATCTAGGGACTTCTTTTGGTAAGGTAGAACGTTTTACACATTTGGCTGAATACCTAGGGAGCACAATCGCACCGGAGAAGATCGATTCAATCAAGCTGGCTGCCGGATTAAGCAAATGTGATCTGGTCACTCATATGGTTGGTGAATTCCCATCCCTCCAGGGTGTAATGGGCAGGGAATACGCCTTTCTGGATGGTCATCCAGAAGAGGTGTGCCTTGCCATACAGGAACATTATCTGCCTGTAAAGGCTGGTGATGAACTGCCCTCCTCCACCATCGGAGCTATTGTGGGACTGGCGGATCGCATGGATACCATTGCCGGGTTTTTCGCCATTGGGATGGAACCTACAGGCGCTGCCGACCCCTTTGCCCTTCGCAGGCATGCCCTGGCCATTATCCGAATCCTTGAAAAAACGGAATGGGATGTCTCTTTGAGAGATTTTATTTCCACCTCATTAGATCTATTCACAGGCCATATCGACTTTGATAAGGATCAGGCATCTGACAGCATCCTCGCCTTCTTCCAGGAACGATACAAACAGATGATGCTCCGATCCGATTATCGTTCCGATCTGATTGAAGCAGTTATATCAGCGACATTTGACCGTATCGGTGACCTTCGCTACAGAATCGAGCAGCTTAATCAATTCGTTGATGAATCCAAGGAGTTTGAACCTCTCGCCACCACATTTAAAAGAATCAGCAATATCTTAAAGAACCAGGAAGGTTCATTAACCGTTGATCCGATCTTTTTTACGGAACCCTGCGAATCACGATTATGGGATGCTTACCAAGCCATGAAGGATGATGTTTCTCAACTTATGCAAAAAAGACAATACCTAAAAGCCCTGAACACCATCGCAGGATTACGAAAGCCCGTGGATGACTTTTTTCAAGGGGTCGAAATCTTAACAAAAGAAAGCCCGGAGTTGAAGAACAACCGTGTGGCAATCTTACAACACTTATCACGGCTTTTCTTAAACCTTGCGGATCTATCCAAATTCTCCATCTGATCTTCCTATTCATTATTTTTCTTGAGATCACTTTTAAGATCCATTCTCCTCCTCTAAACCCCAAGAATATGTAATACGTTTCAATAATTGAAAAAATTTTACACATGCTTCGGGTATCTTTTTCCATAAATATCCCATCGAATGGATTCGATTTCCCCAACTCTCTGTTATTACGGGAAATATTTTACAATCAAGCTGGCATATTTTTTGATATACTTCTCACTCGTCCAGAAATGAATGAGTCTGCTTATTTCAAACGCAAACATAAAAGGAGCGGTTGCCATGAAAAAATACTTAATGTCTTTATGCACAGTAATAGGGATATTCTCGGCAGTCGGGATCTCGAACGCGACACTTTGGGATCGAGGCAATGGAATGATCTATGATGATGCCTTTGACATCACTTGGCTGCAAGATGCAAACTTCGCTTATACATCCGGTTATGACACGGACGGTAGGATGACATGGGCTGAAGCCACGACTTGGGCTGATCAGCTCATATTCGGGGGCTATGATGATTGGCGTCTACCCACAGCCTTAAATCCTGACGGTACCGGACCAGACGGCTGGCATAATGATGCCTACAATAAAAACACGAGTGAAATGGGGCACCTTTTCTATGATGAATTAGGTGGTATTGCAGGCGCATCCATTTATGATAGCTCCGACCCAGATTTGGCAATGTTCATGAACATTCAAGGAGATCTTTGGACGAATCCGGATGGGACATTTGGGGGATCAGACCCATACTGGACATCCACCTATTTACCGAGCTGGGACAGGTATTGGTATTTCGCATTTAGTAACGGGAGCCAATGGGCTCGCTGGCCCAATTCTGAAATTTTTACTTGGGCGGTAAGGGATGGCGATGTGACCGCTGCACCTGTCCCAGAACCAGCGACTATGCTTCTTCTCGGTGGTGGATTATTAGGTTTTGCAGGCTTTAGGAAAAAATCAAAAAAGGTTGATATCCAATGGATTTACCGAGACGTTTCCCCTTCATCGATGAGCACGGGCATTTTTGACCCTATCAACCACCTGAAAACGCCATCTCAATACCATTGATATAGGATTCAATCCCTTTTACAATACCGTTGGCCAGTACCTGGCGGTATGAATCGCTCTGGAGGCGCTTTCGCTCGGTATCGTTTGTGATGAAACCGGTTTCCACCAGGATGGCCGGCATCTGGGCACCTACAAGTACATAGAATGGGGCCTGTTTCACGCCAAGATCCCGTATGGGATTATATTTTATCTTGATATGGTCCATCATACCGTCCTGGACCTCATAAGCCAATTTGCTGGATTCACTGATCTTGGTATTGAGCAACAGGTTATTCAATATGGTTTGAAGGTCGCTGATGTTCTTCTCGGAAGTGGCATTTTCCCGCGCAGCCACCACGACGGCATCCTGATCTGTGGCCATATTCAAAAAATAGGTCTCAACACCGAAGACATTTTTCTGTCTATGGGCGTTGATATGAAGGGAAATGAATAAGTCGGCCTTGTGAACATTGGCGAAGGCGGTCCGCTCATCCAGGGGGACAAAAACGTCTTGGGTCCTTGTCAATAAGACCTCGCAACCTAATTTTTCTTCGATCTCTTTTTTTAGGATCTTCGCGAGGGCCAGGACGATATCCTTCTCCATGATTCCTTTCCCCAAGTGACAGCCAGGGTCTTTACCGCCATGGCCCGGATCGATAACGATCGTCTTGACGCTGAGTCCCAATTGACCGGCCAAAGAAAGGGCTTGATCCGGCTGGGTCGTCTTCAGAACTCCTCTTCGAGGCGTGCGGGTCGGTTTCGGGATTATGGCATCTGCGAGGTTTCCCGATTGATCGTTTATTTCAACGGCCTGTACGTCGACCACGATACGAAAAGGATTGTAAAGGGGGAAAACCTTGTATTCTTCAACACTTTGGGCATCCAATACCACACGAACCGTATCGGGATCAAACTGGCCCGCCCTGGCCCTTTGAAGCAGCCCACCCTGAATGGGGATAGTGGTCTCAATCCCGGGATCGACAAATGTATTTTCCAGGTCCAGGTAAAGCCGCTTCGGCATGTCCAGGTCCGGATCTCTTTTCAGGAGATGAGAGCTATATTCTACCGGGTTGTCCAGATCAATCACCACGCGGGTATAGGTCGGAGTGGACCAGTGCCGGATACCTTTTACCCGGGTACGCTCCGACGGGGATGAAGCGGCGCTCCCGTTGCTGTTTGAATCTGCTTTTTTCCCTAGGACCACGGCGAGATCATCCAGCCTAACACGGGCCTTTTCCTTCATATCGCCTGACGGATATTTGATCTCAACCTTCAAATACTCCACATAGGCCTGAGCCGGGTCTTTCTTATATTTATCGTGTATTTCACCGATATAATATTGGGAATCGTCCGCGAGCCTGTGTGTAGTATACTTCCTGATCAAAAGATCATAGAGATCCAAGGCTTCATCCAGGTCGGACTCTTTACCGGATATGGTATAGAGTTTCGTAAACATCCGGGCTGTATGGTACATGGCCCACGGGGCGTATTCACTATTGGGATAAGCCTTGTATATGGTTTCATACTGATTGATGCACTTTGCCCAATGGTGACGATATTTCATCTTTGTTGAAGAAAGATATAACTCCTTACGACATTGATCCGCGTTGTCCAGCATGGCCTTGACTTTGGATTCGGTCGCACAAAAAGCCGGGTTAGCTCCGATAAGTGATAGCGTAAAGAGGACCCAGACCAAAGCTATCATCCCGTGAGTTGGGTTGAACAATGAACATCGAATTCGCCAAAGGCGGGCAAGCAACTGCCCGCCGTAGGGTGGGTCGAACGTCCAATGTCCAACATTGAATTTGAAAAAGAAATTTCCTAATCCTGTTCTATTCCGCATCCTAATACCTATGTTTCAACGAACGTTGATCGAACGTCCATCACCCGGCACTGAATCGAAAAAATGAGTGTTTAAGTTCGAGTGATTTTTTGTCTTTTTTTTATGACCATGCCCATAACGTCACTTTATTTTATACATCAATCGACGTTGAAGGTTCGATGTTCATTTCCCTTTGCACCTTGTGCCATGCGCCTTGCGCCTTTATTCCTTGTCTATATATTCTTTCATCTTGTTCAATTCGATCAAGGCCTCCAGCGGGGCCATAGAGGATATATCCAGGCCGGTGATCCAGCGTTTGAGCCTCTGTTCCTGACCTCTGAACAGGCTGAGTTGAGCGGGGTCTTCTTTTATACGCTGGCGCCTGGATCGGGCCAACCGGGGTCTCCCCATATCATCCCGTTCCGCCCCTTCCAGGTTCTCCAAGATCTCTTTGGCCCGATCCACAACCGCTTGCGGCATTCCTGCGATCCGTGCCACCTGTATGCCGTAACTTCTATTGGTCCCGCCAGGAACCAACTTCCTTAAAAAAATGATTTGGTCTTCCCATTCTTTAACGGCAATATTGAAATTCTTGGCCCTTGTTTTGGAGGCCAATAACTCCGTTAACTCGTGATAATGGGTCGCAAAAAGGGTCTTCACCCCTTTTCCATCGCGATCGTGCAATGCCTCGGCCACGGCCCAGGCGATGCTTAATCCGTCATAAGTGCTGGTGCCGCGACCGATCTCGTCAAGGATCACGAGACTTTTCGGTGTCGCGTGCCTCAATATATTAGCCGTCTCATCCATCTCCACCATAAAGGTGCTCTGTCCCCTGGCAAGGTCATCCGAAGCCCCGATACGGGTAAAGATCCGGTCCACTATCCCGATGATCGCCTTGGATGCCGGGACAAAACTCCCCATCTGGGCCATAAGGACCGTTAATGCGGTTTGTCTTAAGACCGTGGACTTGCCCGCCATGTTGGGTCCGGTGATAATGAGGAACTGTTGGGTTTGATTATCCAAACAAATATCATTGGGTACAAAGGCCTCATCCCGAACGGTTTGTTCAATCACCGGATGCCGACCGTCAATAATCTTCAAATCTCCCTCCTCGTTGACTTCCGGACATGTATAACCGTTCAACTCGGCGGTTTCGGCCAGACCGGCCAAGGCATCCAGTTCGCCTATAAAAGCAGCCGTGTCTTTGATGCGCCTGTTTTCCAGGGCCACTTTTCCCCTGATCTGTTCAAAGATTTCATATTCGAGATCCACTCGCTTTTCCTCGGCCCCCAAGACCTTATCTTCGTATTCCTTTAAAGCCTCGGTAATGTACCGTTCACCGTTTACCAGGGTCTGTTTCCGAATATAATCTTCGGGGACATGGGGGATATTTGCCTTTGAGACCTCGATATAGTATCCGAAGACCTTGTTATATCCGATCTTCAGGTTGGAAATCCCGGTTCGCTTTTGCTCGGTAAGGGCGAATTGAGCAATCCAGGTCTTGCCTGCCCGGGTAATGGTTATCAATTCATCCAACTCCGGATGATACCCTTCCCGGATAATACCGCCCTCCTTCAAAGAGATGGGGGGATCATCACATATGGCTTTATCAATGATCTCGGCAACGTCCTGCAACGTATCCAATTGTTCGGCAATATCCGCCAGTAACTCGCTGGTGGAATCGACCAGTTGCCTTTTGATGGCCGGTAATTGAAGAATGGACTGTTTGAGCGCCACAAGGTCCCTGCTGTTTGCCCTTCCCATGGAAATGCGACCGTTCAGTCGTTCCAAGTCATAGATCCCTTCCAACCTCTCGCGGATCTCCTCCCTGAATATGCGATCGTCTCTGAAATTGGATACGGCGGCCAAACGCCTTCGGATCTTAATCAGATCAACCAAAGGATATCCGATCCAACGTTTCAGGAGCCTGCTACCCATGGGCGTGACGGTCTGATCAAAGATCTGAAACAAAGTGCCTTTGGTGGATTGCCTTCTCATGGTCCGGAACAGCTCCAGGTTCCAAATCGTGTGTTCATCCAGAAACATAAAGTCGCCAAGACGATAACTCACGATATCCTTGATATGATCCGGATTCCCCTTCTGGGTCTCTTTGAGGTAATGAACCACGGCCCCGGCCGCGATGATGCCCTGTTCCATGTCCTCGCATCCGTATCCCCCCAAAGATTTCGCGCCCAATTGCTCTTTCAACAAATCCCCCGCCCTTTTTTGGTCAAACACATCCCTTGGAAGGATCTCCGTACGGTAAAGTGAAAGATCCTTCCTCAAGGTCATCTCATCATTTTCCGGGATCAGCAGCTCAGCCGGGTCTATACGGCCCAATTCATCCTTCAACGCTCGCCATTGATCCACTTCCGTCACCCGGAATTCACCCGTGGAAAGATCCACGTAGGCAAGACCAAAGCACCCTTCACCCCCCGCAATGGCCGCCAGATAGAGGTTGGTGTTATCATCCACATCCCCGTCATCCAACACCGACCCGGGGGTTACAACCCTGATGACCTCTCTCTTGACAATACCCTTGGCCTTTGCCGGGTCTTCCACCTGCTCGCAGATGGCCACCTTTTTTCCGCTTTCAATCAGTTTCGCGATATATGAACGGGAGGAATGATGAGGTACGCCGCACATGGGCATTTTTTGACCGTTGTGGGATCCTCTGGAGGTCAGAGTAATACCAAGGATCTTTGAGGCAATCTTTGCATCCTCAAAAAACATCTCATAAAAATCGCCCATGCGGAAAAACAGGATCGAATCCGGATACATGCCCTTGATCTCAAGAAACTGTCTGAGCATGGGAGTCATCTGATTCATGTGGCTTCCTCAAAATCCGGATATACGTTTTTTAAAGATGGTTCCGGTGGATGCTTTTTGCCTTCAGACGTCATCCATTTTGAATCCATAAAATCAATGGTATCCCATTTTTTACACTGGGGACATTGCCAATGAAGATCATTCGATCGGAACCCACAGTTGGCACACTGAAACTCCAGGTACTCAAAAGTCAGCCGCGGGATAAGTTCTTGATACGCTTCGAGAGCCTCTTCCCGTTTTCCCGTTTCAAGAAGAATCTCCCCCATGAATTTTCTGGCCTCCCAGAAAAAAGGGGTCAGGTCCAACGCATTCTTCAGTTCCTTGATGGCTCCATCATAATCCCGGTCATTATACAGATACCTCGCCAATGCCAGATGTGTAAAAGCATCTGCATTGAGTTCGGCACACTCCTTCAAAAATTCACCCACGGGCTTAAGATTTTTCATGCTTGTGTAAAAGCCTTCCAGACGTCGATAGGCAAGCATTGTAAATCGGGGAACAATCTTCACGACTTTTTTCCATACGGATATGGCCTTTTTATAATCCTGATTACTGAAATAGAGATCACCCAGGTGAAGATAGGCATCCACACACCGGTCATGAATCGATATGGCTCTTTCAAAGCAGGCCTTTGAACGGTTTAAATCACCTTGCTCCATAAGAACCTTACCCATCTCTGTTTGATGATGCGCCAATATGTGGGCATGATCCTCATGAACCAGCTTGGCTATTTTTTGACGAGTCAGGAATGCATTTTCCCAGTCTTTGAGCTCTTCATAAATCTTTTCAATCTCCATTAAGGTCTCCAGACTGGAAGGTTGTTTTTTTAATACATCCAAAAAGGTTCCCAAGGCCCGATTTAAAAAACCGCCTTTTCGATAGTCAAGACCCAGATCGAACAATGCCCTTAGTTTTATCTGTTCATCAATATTCGGTCGAAGGATGATGGTCTGTCGAATACGGATAGCTCGATCGATATCACCCTTGGAACGATAAAGATTGCCCAAAGCTACATAGGTTTCAATGGTGTCGGAATTGACCTGGACGGATTGGGTAAATGCCTCAATGGCCGAGTCTCTATCATTAGACAAAATATATTGGATGCCTTTAAAAAAGGCATCATCCGCTTCTCCGGGTAACGTTTTGGTCCCCTTTTGTTTGTGCCCATAGGTGAGACGGCCGATAATCAAACCGATGATAAAAACAATACCGAATCCCAAAATCAATATCTGGTTGTTCGTCTCCAAGAACCATTGCCAGATCGAATGGAACATGATGGCTCCTCTACTCCATTTGGTCGCTGTGGAAACCGTTGGGTCCCATGTCGTCCGATGTGATGGGTAAATTTCTTAATGAGTTTAATTCCTTATCCTTTGCCCTTGATTCAGCCATAAGGGTTTTGATCTGTTTGCTAAGGTGAAATCTCTCCCGGATGCCGTAGACCCCGGTAATCAAAACACCGAAAAGGAAGGCAATAGGCAAGACATAATAGAGAGGCATATCCGCCGTTTCAATCCGGAAAGAAAAGAAAACGATCCGAAAAACAACCGTTGTGGATAATGCGGCAAGGTTTTCCGCGATCAGCACAACCACCAATAACATAATAACAATGGCTATCATAAACTTTAGGTGTTTCATGTGAGACCTTCCTTTCATCTAAAGTGAATCCAAAAATAATGTTCCGAGCTTTAACATCGTCATCCTATTGAGAATAAATGGAAGTGCTACCGGTTATCGGCCTTCAACATTCAGCGAAAACCGGTAAAAAAATTATCCAACCGATTACTGATCCTTGACTACTTCTTCCCGGGGTCCCTTTATCGGTTACTTCTCGATGGATTGCCTCAAGGCTTCAAAATACGGTTTCAATTTTCTGTATGTGTCCCGGATATGTTCCGGAATCATCCGGACATCCCCTAGGACAGTCATAAAATTATTGTCACCGTTCCATCGGGGGACAATGTGAAAATGCATATGGTCCTCAACACCCGCCCCTGCTACCTGGCCTAGGTTCAATCCCACATTAAACCCTTCCGGATTCATGGTTTTTTTCAAAATGGCGATAACACGTCGCACCGTAAGCAAAAGATCCAGACTCTCTTCATCGGTTAACGCTTCCATATCCGAAAGGTGCCGGATCGGCGCCACTAGAAGATGTCCATTATTATA
This sequence comes from Deltaproteobacteria bacterium, assembly GCA_016930835.1. Taxonomy (GTDB): domain Bacteria; phylum Desulfobacterota; class DSM-4660; order Desulfatiglandales; family HGW-15; genus JAFGGA01. Next base: position 21,129 of record JAFGGA010000092.1, on the reverse strand, counting down.
GGGATATTTATTCATCATCACCATCGTTAATATGCCCACATACAGGATCAGGCGATCCTCATCCTTTGTTCGATCCTGCCCCGGGCAAAAGATGCAGGGAATATCTTTTTTGTCGGAAAGGATATATTCCATTCTCCACGGTGCCCAAAGTACTTTCATAATGAAACACGACTCCTATATTTCAATAATTTTACCTTGAATGGTTTCCCCCAAATCCAATATGCCGATAGTATTGGCTGAGGACCGATGATACCCGATGGCCGCGCCCGGATTAAAAAACAGTATATTATTCCGAACGTGATTCGTGGGCATGTGCGCATGCCCGAACACGATCACATCCACATCCTGGAACACCTTTTGGACCTCAAACTCAAGACCTTCAGCCGGTCCCCAGCCGTGAATAAGACCGATCCGATGACCACCCAATTCAATCACCTTCTTTTCCGGGACCAATTGAGCGATCTGCAAGGGATCCATGTTCCCCCGCACCCCATGAAAGCGACCCCTATCCAAAAACTCGATAACCTCAGGAGACACGTAATCGCCTGCGTGCAGGATAAAATCCATATCAACCAGATACTGGTCATATATCCGGCGCAATTCTTGTGAGGCCCCGTTCAGGTGTGTATCCGACAAAACCCCGATTTTCATAACCAGAATGACCTCCAGGCCAAGGGAATTATCAGGAAACAATCCCCTCTTACCCCACGCATCGACTCAGCCTTTCTTTTGCTTATGGCTGAATAGGGCAAGGTCGAAATGATAAGGATAGCTTATATAGAATTTGGAATCTGAAAAAACACTATATATTGGGATTGAACTTATCCCAAATCGAAAAAAAACACAAGAAGGAATCAACCATCATCTAAAAACAATTGACGTACAAGCGTTTATTTTGTATCTCCTTAAAAAAATCGATCTCCTATTAAAACAGGAGCATGAAACATGTGTCAAGCCCCTAGATACTCAAAATTTTCAATTAGTTATTTCCGACATTCACCATTTTTCACTTGGAAAGAGGCTAGCGTCTCGAAGGTATAAAACCGCGGCACCTCTCGGCTCGCTGGCGAAAAGAAAGATAGAAGCGTAACTTGAACGGGATGGAAACAAACAGCTTAGAGGAACGACTCATGCCTATATATGAATTCTATTGTAAAAATTGTCATATGATCTTCAATTTTTTCTCGGGCAGCGTGAATGTGAAAACCATGCCCCACTGCCCCAAATGCAATAAAACCCGGCTCATCCGACAGATGTCCACCTTTGCCATATCAAAAAACCGCGGCGAGGAAGATGTGACGGCCATGCCGGACATGGATGAATCCAAAATGATGCAGGCTATGAATCTCCTTGCCCAAGAGGCCGAACACATGGATGAAGATGATCCGAGACAAGCGGTCAATCTCATGCGCAAATTGACGGACATGACCGGTCTAAACCTTGGTCCTGGAATGGAAGAGGCCCTTGCGAGAATGGAAGCCGGAGAAGATCCCGATCAAATAGAGGCGGAAATGGGAGACCTCTTAGAAGGAGAAGAGCCGTTCAGTTTTAAGGAGAAAGTAGGAAAGGCACTCAGACAGCGCCCGCCCCGCGTGGATGAGACTTTATATTATTTATAGTATTCAGAGGGCGGCATTCAGCACCCGGCCTACTGGAAACAGTATTGAATAATCCTTTTCATCAATGCTGATTGCTGACAGCCGACGGCCACCTTAAGATGATGAATATATCAGCTCCAGCCATTCCAATAATCGTAATAGGCGCTTTAATCTGCGTGGCAGGTTGGCACTTATTCAACATCTCTGTGAAGATAATCGGCTTTATCCTGGGTGCCAGCGTAGGCTACGCCCTGGGTGTGTTTGTCCTGAAAGCATTCGGGACGGCATTGAGCCCGACATTCTCTCCATGGGTTCCGTTTCTCAGCGCCGCCCTTATGGGTATCGTCGGGATTCTGTTGGTAAAAACCCTGATTAAATCAATATTGTTTATTGCCGGACTTTTTTTCGGTATTGTGATATACTCCCTTTGTTCCGGTTTGATGACCGGCAATATTCATCCATTCGGAATGAATATTATCATCGAAAACATCTCCATCTGGTCCCTCGCTACCGGTGTTGCATTCGGTATTTTGTTTATCTTTTTTGAAAAATGGTTTGTCATACTTTACACGAGTGCGGTCGGCGCTTATCTGATTATGACCCAACTTCATGCTCCATTGATCATTTTTTACGGCTTGATGGTCCTTGGCGGGGCCATCCAGCTTTGGATGAGTAAAGGAGCGCATATTAAGGGGCTGCAAACTACGCGAAGTCATGCAAACAGCTAGGGGATTGTTCATTTTTTTACGAGGTTACTTATGCAGGATCTAATTGAATTTATAAAAAAAATTCAGACTGAAAACAGGATAAACAAGCTTGAAGAAGCCGCTATCAAGCAGAGTATCGTACTGAAAATATTATCCTTACTGGGGTGGGATCCTTTTAATATTGATGAGATCGAACCGGATTTTCAAGTCGGCGATGGGAAGGTTGATTTTCTATTAAAATGTGATAATTCCAAGAAACTATTTTTAATGGTTAAAAAAGATTTTAACAACGGGCAAAACCTTCAAGATCAACTTTTCGCCTGGTCCGTGCAATGGAATATCAAATTGGCCGTGTTAACCAGTGGAGCCACTTGGTTATTTTTCTTACCTCTTATGGGAGGGAATGCTGAAGAAAAAAAAATCCTCATGTTCGATATCCATTTTGACAGGGCGGAAGATATCGCACAGGATCTGAACGCCTTTCTGAATAAACAGAACATCATCTCTGGAGAGGCCCAAAAAGCCGCTGAAAACATATATTACGACAGAAAAAAGGCCGTACTCATCAGTGAACATCTCCCCAAGGCGTGGTTGAAGGTAATCAATGAGCCAGAAAAATATCTGGTGGATATCATCGCAAAGGTTACCAAAGAGCTTTCCGGTTACGAACCGGACCTGGAGACGGTCAGAGAGTTTGTGTTATCCGAGATTAAGACCAAAGCCAGCACACTAAAGGTCCAGCAACCCCCCATACTGGATAAGATAAAAAAAATCATGAAAAAGGATGTGAAAGGAAAGACCATCAAGGCCTTTTCATTTCAAGGACAGAAATACGAAGTACATTCATGGAAGGCCATGGTATTAAAACTTTGTGACATTATCTATGATAAACACAAGGAAGACTTTGAAAACATATTGTTTATCACTTTGGATGGGAGAAACTGTTTTAGTCGAAACCCCCACGAATTTTTGGAGTGCGAAAAAATCGCCAGAATGGAGATCTATATGGACCTCCATCTGACTGTAAAGGACATGCTGGCCTTGTGTAAAGAAATCCTCCTACTCTTCGGATATAAGGAAAATGAGTTGATTATTGAGAGTGAGCCCGCACCGTGATTGGGGTTCAGCTTCTTCCATTATTGATGAAAACCGTCTTCACCACTGAGACATGGAGGAGACGGTGAAGATCTTTTGTTGTTTGATCTTCAGTGTCTCGGAGGTGAAACTCAAAACTCAATCCGAGCCTCCCGGATCATCATCCTTGCCTGCATCATAATACAGCCTTTCCAACATCTTCACCAGCCCGTCTCTCCAATACAGAGGATGGACATTAGAGGCATTTTGGATCTTGCAGCAATCCATCACGGACCACATGGGTCTTTTGGCCGGTGTCGGGTAATCACAGGTCGGAATGGGCTGAAACCGTGGTCTTTGGCTCTTTCCCCTTTTAGAAGTCTCCTCAACAACCGCGCAAGCAAACCCATGCCAGGAGGTCTGACCCTGCCCGCAAAAATGGTATGTGCCCCAAGGCACTCTGGCCCTGTTTTTCTGAATAACCTTCGTTATATAAACCAATGCATCGGACAGGTCCCCCGACCAGGTAGGGCATCCTATCTGATCGCTCACCACATTAAATTCCTCCCTTTCGCAGGAAAGGTTGATCATGGTCTTCACGAAATTTTTTCCATGCACCCCGAAAAGCCACGCGGTCCGTATAATGAGATTTTCTTTCAGGCACGTCCGAACCGCTTCTTCCCCCTCCCATTTGCTCTTGCCGTAGATGCCAAGGGGATTCACCGGATCATCTTCAGGGTAAGGTTGATCCCCATTCCCGTCAAATACATAATCTGTTGAAATATGAACCAGGGGGAGTTTCCGATCCATGCAGACGCGGGCGAGGTTATCCGGTCCATCGCGATTCACGGCAAATGCCGAATCCGATTCTTTCTCGGCCCGATCCACAGCCGTATACGCGGCACAGTTGATGACCAGACCAGGCCTATCCATCTTAAAATATCGCGAGATGTCATCAAGTCGGGTAATATCCAATTCATCAATATCCACCCCCATCACCTGAAAACCGGCTTGCTCCAGCCTCGGAACCAGATCCAGCCCCAACATGCCCCTACTACCTGTAACAATAATTTTCATGATCTGCCCTTAAATACAAAATGTGAATCATGTTTCTTTTAGTAATTATCTTAACATATCATGGATACGATGTACTCATTTCACTTGTAGGTATTATCACACAATCACCAAGTGGAAGGATTAAGGTATGGATATAAAACGAAAATAACATACACTTGGCTTGAAAAAATTTTTATTATAAACTAGAGGATAAAACATGATAGATTATTTGAGAAGGGAGACCGATTATGGAAGGTGACTGTATATTCTGCAGAATCATCAATGGCGAAGCCAAGGCGGATTTTGTCTATCAAGGAGAAAATATTGTGGCGTTCAGGGATATTAAACCCAGTGCACCTGTGCACATATTAGTGGTCCCCAAAAAGCATATTAGAAGCATGAATGATCTGGAAGAACAAGATGCTTTCATCTTAAAGGAGATGCTCTTCACGGCCAAAGAAATCGCCAGGGAACAGGGCACGGATCAAGCGGGGTATAAACTGGTCTTCAATGTCGAACGTGGCGGTGGGCAATACGTGTTTCACCTTCATTTGCACATCCTTGGAGGGTGGGAATTGGGTAAGCACCCGCGTCTGGCCGGGATGCCCGTGTAAATAACCCGAGCTCATCGTGAACTTGACACAAAAAACCGATTACCTTATATTCTTAAAAAGAAATGACTTCTAGGCCACACCGTCAAGCGGGGTAGAACTCTTTCGACTTCCCTTCAGAAAAGCAAGTTCTCATCTTTTATTCGGCACAAGACGCTGAATCACTATCTCATCACGGTTTCCTCTTCGGACATAAACGACACAAAACAGGATAAATCCATAGATGGAGTAATAAGCATTTTTTGGATTCATGAGAGCTGACAGAACGACAAAACACTACATTCGAGCATGGAACGCTGTGACTGCGACGCTCTCATTGAGGGGTAATAACAATATAAGGGAAAGGAGATTGCCATGGACCTACATCTAGGAGAACAAGAAGCATCCCTTGCCTTTAAAATCCTGAAAAACCGTCTGGGGGAGCTTCGAACCGAGGTTCGCCACAATAAGGATTCAGAGGGCCGCGCATACCTGAAACACAAGGAGCGTATTCTCAGCGGCATCATTGAAAAATTCACCGACGTTAAACCGGACGCGCACAAAAAAGGTTTTATGTAAACGCCAACAATGTACCGACCTTCCTGAAGACCTGCCTTCAATTAACCCTGTGTGAAGGCAATGAGGTACTATTGTAAATTTTCAGCAATCTGATCATTGATCAACACACCATTTCATTTAGATCAAGAATTCATTTCCCGTTGACGTGTTTCCCTAGAGGTCTTATCCTCCCTTTTGTGAAACAGCGTTATGGATGACTACCCAGAGGTTTATTTTGAACAATAAGGGGAGGTTACCATGGAGCATAAAACGGAGGTCCTGTCTCAAGCGGGCAGTGAAGAGACCCAAGCCGGTCAAATCTTCAACCGCCAGAAAGCAGCTTGTCTGAAAAAGCCCTACCTTTCGCTCAACGAGCGCCTGGATGTGCTCCTGAAATTGGAGAACCTGTTAAAAAAGAACCAGGAGGAGATTGCAAACGCTGTATCCGCTGACTTCGGCAACCGGTCAAGACATGAAACCAAGATCCTTGAAATCTTTACATCTGTTTCCGGTCTCCGTTACACCCGTAGAAGATTAAAGAAATGGATGAAACCCGGGAAAAGGCATGTGGCGCTCACATTCAAGGGGGCCCAAAACCAGGTTATCCCGCAACCCAAAGGGGTGGTGGGGATCATCGCACCCCGGAATTATCCCTTGTTCCTGGTCATAGGCCCTTTGACCAGCGCTTTAGCCGCTGGCAACCGCTGCATGATCAAGATGGCGACCCATTCCAAGAACCTGTGCAATCTTCTCCACCAGTTATTTACCAAGTCATTTAATAAAGATCTTATCGCAATCCTACCTGGGGTCTCTTACGATGATTTCACTCCCCTTCCCTTTGACCACCTTGTTTTTACAGGTTCTCCCGCATCCGGACGAATGGTGATGAAGACCGCGGCTGAAAACCTCACCCCGGTGACCCTTGAGCTGGGAGGGAAGTCCCCTACCATCATTTGTGAAGATTTCAATATCAAAAAAGCGGCCGGACGGATCCTCTACACCAAATTCATGAATTCAGGGCAGACCTGCATCGCCCCCGACTACCTTTTTCTGCCTGAACACATGGTGGATGATTTTGTGGAAATATCCAAGCGGGTTATGCGGCGCCGGTATCCACTTCTGGAATCCGTTGACTACACCTCCATTACAGACAATGAAAGCTACCATCATCTCCTAAAGGTCCTGGACGATGCCCGTTCCAAAGGTGCTGTATTGGTCAACCTCATCCCTGACGGCAAACCGGACAATGAGTTAAGAAAGATTCCACCCACCATTATCCTCAACGTGACGGAAGATATGGAGATCATGCAAAGAGAGATATTTGGTCCCATACTGCCCATCAAGACCTATAAGGATATCGGCCAGTGCATCGAATATATAAAAGCGCATGGAAGGCCTCTTGCCCTCTATCTTTTCACAAAAAATCGCGAGCTTCAGGAAAAGGTGGTTATGAATACCATGTCAGGCGCTATGTGCATCAACGACTGCGCCATGCATATCGTACAGCACGACATGCCTTACGGCGGCATCGGAAACAGCGGCATGGGCCAATATCACGGCTACGAAGGATTTATGGAATTTTCCAAACTCCGCCCCGTCTTCAAACAGGCGGTTTTACCCTTAGGTGCCGCCTTTGTCTATCCACCTTACGGTAAGACTTTCGAGAGGATGTATGACCTTCTCCTTAACATTCGATGGTTTTAGGCTCAGGATGTTTTAACCAAACTGATTCAGCAACTGCTCTACATTCAAATCCTTATGTGCCGGACCCCTTTGCTGCTATAATGGTTTGCAGGGAATGTGATGGATATGTAACCATATTTGTTTGACACAAAAGGACATATCCCCTATACTTCCATTAAAGATCGCTTATCAACCACGTAATGCCTGCCACGTGGATTTGCATATTATCTAACAAAGCGCTTTTACCTATACGTTTCTCCATCTTCACCAGAATGCCGCGAAACTCCACAGACGAATGACTTTAAGCGGTCTTGGCATGCCGGCAAGGAACGTCAGCACAGGGAGCTGGTGTGTCTATTTCGTGGAATAAGCACTTGGTAGTACAAACCAGACAAGAAATACCAATAAGGTAATAATATACTTGAGATCATATAAAGTATTCTGACAAAATTAACTAGAATAGCAGGATATTAATGAAATAAAAAATCCTGAAAGTTTTATATTTATAACTAGTATATTTATGGATATAAGTTAATCCAATCTCAATAATAACATTTTTTTAATAATAATTTGGAGGATACTTGGAATGGAAACAAGAATACAGAAACAAATGGCCAAAATACGCAAAAAAAGATTCCCGCTTTGCACTGAAAAAGCTCGATTGATCACAGAATCTTATAAAAAAAATGAGGGTGATCCCCCAATCTTGAGATTTGCAAAGGCATACGCGCATATGCTGGAAAACATCCCCATATTGATTGATGATGATGAGCTGATCGTCGGTGAAGGGGCAAGCAAACCTTGGGGGGCTGAACTCGACCCTTTTCTGGGACAGTGGAAAGAGGATGATATCAAGGGCGCTGAAGAAGATGGGATTGTCTCGGTTGAAGAGAACGAATGGCAGGCCATAACAGAAATAGGTAAATATTGGGAGACGAGGTGCGCGGAATTTACCCAATCCAAGCTTTTCGATGAACGGCTGTTCGGGTTCCTCCAACTGGGTATTATTCTTCCGCCCATGAAAAGAAAGGAAGAGTTTCGAGGCGCATACGCGGGCAGTGGTCTCTGTCTGTCCTTTAACTTCACGGATTGCTATGCGGACTTCGAAAGATGGATTAACGGACTGAACCCGATCATAAAGGAGGCTGAGGAAGAGATTCAGACACTTAAGTTACTCACCCAGGATGCCGTTGAAAAGAAATATTTCCTCGAGTCAGTTATTCTCGTCCTTAAGGCCGTCATTCGACTTGCCGAAAGATACGCCGACGCCGCGGAGGCTTTAGCGGCAAACGAAAAAGGTCCCCAACGAAAGAAAGAATTGGAAACAATTGCGGAGGCCTGTCGTTGGGTGCCAGCCAACGCTCCCAAAAATTTCCACGAGGCCATGCAGTCGCTTTGGTTTAACCAGATATTGTTTACACCTGCATCGACGCACAATCTGGGAAGATTCGACCAATATATGTATCCATTTTATAAAAAAGACATGGATGAGGGCAAGATAACCGACGATGAAGTTTTGGATCTACTCTGCGAGCTGCGCATCAAATGCATGAAGCCTGAAAATATTAAACTCTCAGGCGCAAAGCGTTCACAACACGTTGGTTTCGCCAAATGGCGAAATATGACCATCGGAGGTGTCAAACCTGACGGAAAAGACGCCACCAATGAACTGACCTACCTGGTATTGGAAGCAGCGGATAAAACGAAAATAACGCATCACACCATATCACTGAGGGTTCATAAAGAAACCCCTGAAAAGTTAATGATTAAGGCACTGGAAGTTGTAAAGACGGGAATAGGAATGCCGGCCATCGCCATGGATAAGTCGTTTATTGAATATCTGACCTCTGGAGGCATACCGGTAGAATCCGCGCGAAACTACCATCTCGCGGGATGCCTGGACCCAGCTATCCCCGGGAAAGCAAGTTTCCTGGGCGGCAGCTTCTTTGTCGTTCCCAGGGTTCTGGAAGTGTTTATGCATGGCGGTGTAGATCCCAAGACGGGTTTGGATGCAGGACCCTACAAACTGAACGTCGAAGACCTTAAGACATACGATGAGTTCTACGCCGGGTTTAAAGACTTTATGGCGCATTTTATCAGCCTATGGCATGAACATAGCGCTCTCTTGGCATACTCAAGGGGTGTAAACGGTTATTACGATGCCGTAGAGATTCTTGAGACGGCTATGGTCCATGATGGCATAAAGATGGGAAAACCGTTAGGAGGAAGAGATCCTGTGCCTCCATATGATTTCAGGGCGGTAATGGTGCCTGTCGGTGCCATCAATGCCGCGGACTCGCTGGCGGCCGTCAAATCGCTCGTATTTGATGAGAAGAAGATAACCATGAAACAGCTGAAAGAGGCCTTAGCCAAGAATTGGGAAGGAAATGAGAATATCAGAAAAATGTGTCTGCAGGCCCCCAAGTACGGAAACGACGATGACTACGTTGACTCAATCGCAAAAGATCTCTACAAGTTCATTGTAGACGAGGAGGCGAAATATCAAACGGTTAGACGCCCCGTTGGAGGCAGGATCAGGGGGGTCGGGGGCGCCTCGATTTCCTCCATGTGGGCAGGCGGCGCCATAACCGGTGCGACGCCCGACGGCAGGTTGGCCGGTACGACTCTAGCTGATGGAACCGTATCACCTTCGCAGGGGCAAGACACTCATGGACCTACGGCACTGCTTAAGAGTGCATCAAAAATAGACCAGGATTCTTGCTCGTCGGCATTGCTCAACGTGAAGCTCCACAATTCAGCCTTAACAACCACCGAAGACTTGAGAAAGCTCGGCATGCTCATCAATACTTACTCTGAAATAGGCGGAAAATGGATCCAATTCAATGTCGTAGGAAAGGAAAAGTTGCTCGACGCTCAGCAATCCCCAGAGAAGTACCAGGATTTGATCGTAAGGGTAGCCGGCTACAGTGCGTATTTCGTTGACCTGGGAAAAGGCGTACAAGATGATATTATCAGACGAACGGAACTGAACATATAAGACCCGGGGGGTATCCAGATATTCGCTCTCCCATAATTGTCCACACCCCTCGTTCCGGCCTGCCTGTACATGCCCGCACCCAGACAGGTGAAGGCCGGAATCCATTGGCTTTTCAGCACGACGATTTGAGACCGTTAATCATTTTCCATGCGTTTTAAACGCTGATGTATTTTAATATAATTGCACTTTGGTTGGTTCACAAAAAGAGGCGGATGACGATCCGGCATGACCGACCAAAGTGCAATACTCGTTTCCCAGCAATGCGATCAAATTATCCCTGCTCATCTTGAAATGAAAATCAATAAAAATGATCTTCCAACAGGGTCTCAGCCGCGCGCACCCATCCCGCGGAATAGGATCGGCCCTTGGTCAGATGAACGAACACCCTTCTTGACGCTATACGATCCCAACACGCGGCATGGGCAAAGAGATCCAGCCAATGAATGGGATGGTTTCGGATCTCATTGATCATGGTCTCTAATAGGTCAAGGGGTTCTTCATATTCGGGCATCAACACAAACTGCCAAAGAATATGGGGCTCTTCCTCCATGGCCTGCCTCAGGGTATCCAGGATGCCATTGCGTAGAGAATAGAGATCCGATCCCTGGAAAATAAGAGCCCTGCGAGATGACCGGCCCGGAAGAATCTTATCCTTGCTCCGTGCATGAATGGGCACGCGGACCCGCTCCTCAAACAGATCCAGTAAGCGATATCCCACGAACTTACGCGCCATTCCCTCGCTCCCCTGGCTTTGATTGATGAAATCTTCGATAGTCCTTATATCCCCATGGGTCATGGTATTGGTGGATCGGACGCCATATGGCGGCCGATCATCTGATTCAATACCCCATTGATCCTTTGTCTCACGTAGTTCCGTGCCCGGCAAAAGCAAGGTCTGCATGCATTGCACATGGGCATTTTTGAAACGCTCCGCCCATTGAAGTGAATGAATGACATCATCCAAGCCTTGACCGGGCAGGCCGTACATGAGATCAATGGTGACCCGAATGCCCTGGTCCGTCATGAATCGGATGTTCCCTTCCAGAAGCTCCACCCGGACAGGCCGACGGATACGACCCAGAACGTCTGCATTCAGGCTTTGCACGCCTGCTTCCAATTCTGAAAAACCGGCATTGGCGAGTCCAATAATCTGATCCGTTGTTAGTTTGTCGGCCTGGACCTCCGCGAAGAACCGAACACCGTGATCCGAGTTAAGGGCCTTTAATCCTTTTAGAAGGATGTCAAAGGAAGGATTAGCATTCAAGGTCGGGTCGATAAACCGGATCTGTTCGACCCCCCTTGCACGGAGGATCTTCACACTTTGCAGAATGGGCGCTGGTTCCGAGAAAACAGGACGCCTTCTCATCTGAGAATACCGGCAATAGCTGCACCGCATGGGGCATCCCCTGCCGGTCTCTAGGTAGGCCATGCCTTGAGGAGAGTCCGGTTGCCAGCCCGGATCTTCCGGAGGTGGCAGGAGCTCTTTCAATCCAACGACCGGCGTATGATTTTTCCCCCACTGGTATGTACCATCCACCTTCCATGCCGTGTGAGTATAATCGGTCCGATATCCCTCCTTTAGAGCCTGCAGGATATCCGATAATATGGCCTCTCCTTCTCCCATCACCACAATATCCGCTATAAGGCGTTTAAACAGGAAAGGATGATCAGGTGCCACTTCAGGCCCGCCGCAGACAACGAGGCAATGGGGAATCCTTGTCTTGAGATGATGGAGGATATGAAGGGTGCGCTCGATATTCCAGAGATAAAGGGTGGCGCAGACCACGTCCGGAGCCCATCGGATAATGAGATCCAGGAGGTGAGCATCATCCAGCATTTCTTCATCATGGGTCAAGGAACGAAAGGTGTATCCGGGATCTCCGTGGGCCTTTTTCAATGCGTGGGACAAATAGAATGCGGCAAGATGAAGATTTTCCTCCTCACCGTCCAAGTCGTTCTCGAGTCTGGGTAATTGGAGAAACAGAATGCGTTGCATGATCCTCGACCGTCCCACTTGAAGATGCTCCACCGTTGTTAGGAATTGAAATTCTTTCCTTGATTAGAAAAATGTGGCTATATCACTGATTTTATCATGCTTATCCAAAAACGGTTTTTGGGGGGGTACAGGTTTCTCTCTTCTCTGTCGAAAAAAGAGAACCCTGGAATGAAACCTGTCATGGACATTATTGAAAAACAATCATTTACATAATGGTAACAATCTAAATTTTTTCAAAACCCAAACATTGGATTCCGCGGTCAAGCCGCGGAATGACGAACGGAAAACAATAATGACAAGTTATTGTTCCATAACCGAGAACGATATTGGTCATTCCGCGGCTTGACCGCGGAATCCATGGATTTGACCAAGATTTTTCAAAAATTTAAAATCATACAAATAATACAAAAGGTCGAATTGAATCTATTTTGGACACCAATGTTATTTCGTATCAAATACTAATCATCTCATTCTTGAATCTTGCTTTTCAACCAGGCTCTTGCGGGCTCGATCTCATGAAACCATTTTATAGTGATCCCGACATTGGCGGCCGTGGTTTCATAAAAGGATTGAAATGCCTTATTTTTAGATGTGTCGACAACAACGGAAGGGATTGTTTTGACATGCTGAGGCATTTCTCTGGTACGAAAAAAGGCCTCGATAAAATCCTCATAACGACCATTCAACGCCCTAATATCACTCAATATAGCCCGGGGGGTTTGCTCCCGTATGATCGTGATCGCATCAGTATGGATGTTCTCTACAGTGTTTTTTGTGACCTCTCCCGCAAAGACGATCTCTAGGATCCCTTCATTCACAGATGTTGAAAGCTGATAATTTTTCGTGCCTTCCATATATTCATTCCTCTTTTTTGACCCAACACGCTCACAACAAATTTTAGGATAACCCTCATACAAAAAAAGTCTCAAAGATTGCTGGATTCAAGTGGTTAAACTCATTGATCCTTCGTTCTCTGCATCTACGGTTCATGGACCATAACGATCTATCTACCATAGACAAAGCACCTTTTTCCCTTCCCGCAGTTCACCCCTCACCTTTTCTATATGCCGAAGGGTCGCGATCTCTCTTTCTAGATCGGATGGCCTTATTTGAAGTCTTTCAGATATGATTCCGGGCTCCGCTCCTCCGGTCTCCTTTAATAATCCCAATATTTTTGACTGAATTTCAGTTATTTGAATATTAGAACCATCTCCCCTTGAAAAGGATTTGGCCGTATAGACTGCCCAAGGGTCGCAGACCTTGACGGGCGAAAGGGCATCCATATAGCAATCCTCGCAGAGCGTTTGTCCATGAAACACCCTTTCTCCCCCCTCTTCGATCTTCTCCTTGCATCTCTCACATCTCATTGAATTCCCTCGTTAATGAACCCAAAACTCATAAATGGTGTTTTTTAGTTATCGATAATGATTACTTCATCTCCAGATACCGAATATTTTGTCGCTATTTTTTCACGCCTGGAAATATCTTCAATATATGTGATGATTTCATTAAATCTTTTGTCATTCCTTTTTTGGATCTCTGGTTCAGCTTGATTATTTAGATATACCGGCAGGAACGCCACCTTTTGGATTTGTTTATCATGCATGATGCATTTCACCATCAGGGTTAGGCGGGCCTCCGGATGAAATGGAAATGAGGGACAGGACGGATCGTATTTTGCCCAGGGAAGGTACTCCGGAAACATCTCCCACCTTGACACCTCTTCCAGATTGGGCGGCTTTTTGTGAAACTCTTTATTGTACGGCAGTTCCAGCGCGAAATTACCGAGACTGTAAAAAATAACCTTTCCTTTGTATACTTCAATACCTTTTAAAATATGGGAATGGTGCTGTAAGACAAGATCGGCGCCCGAATCAATAGCCGCATGGGCCAGATCTTTCTGGTAGTCCGCAATAACCGCAGGAACAAAATGTATCCCACAGTGTTGGGAAACAATAACGATATCGGCCTGACCCCTGATCTTTTCGATATCGGCTATCATGGCCTGCAGGTCCTCACGATTGGGATATGTCAGTACCTTCGCGGGCCTTCCGGGTTGATCAGGTTCCAGGGGCGTGTATACGGTAATGCCTCGTAGGGGTGCACATCCCGGTTTTTTAGGTGTTGCCCAGTAGCCCGGAGGTAATATGGAGTTATAGGCGAGAAAGGCGATTTTGGTGCCTTTGCGTTCAACAATGGCCGGCTTTCTGGCCTCTTCAATATTGGCACCGACACCGATCATGTACATGCCCTCTTTTTTAACGGCATTGATCGTATCGAAAAACGCATCGTCCCCTAAATCCAGACAATGATTGCCTGCAAATGAAACCACAGTGAAACCGGCATTTTTAATCGCTTTTCCCAGATACACATCCTCGTGCATGAACGGCTTGCCGTCCACAATAGCAACGGGATTTCGATGAGGGAGGCGGATACCCCTATCTGAGATCAATGACTCCAACTGGCAAAATGCAAGATCACCCTTTTCAATGACCGGTTTGACATGCCGGAAAATGGTGTCTAGATCCTCTCGATACGGGGCAATATCCCCTGCTGCATAAAATACAATACTATTATCTAATTTTGTTGACATCAGCTTCTCCTTGTCTTGTAAATTCAAATTCATTCCTTGATATCTTCTATATACTCTTTCATAATACATTCACCGAATGGTTGAGCCTATTAGACGTTTCAGCTATTTGATGGAGCGATTTGTTATTTGCCAATCAGCCAATCCTCTTGAAGACAGAAGACCTTTTGGATCACGCGGGCAGGACGCAACTCACCATCTGTTTGGTTTGTCCGGGGAAATTGAAATAGGACAACCTGCCGTTCCCGGATCATTAGAACTTCTCCTTAATATCTTCGACCTCCTATGGACTTGGTTCTTCTGCAACACCATGCATGGCCGAATCCAAAGAGAACTCACTCCACCTGTAACTTTCGTCTTCAAGGCCCTCTTTGAATATTAGATATTCAGCATAATCCAGAACTTCTGCCTCAGCCGACTCCGGCATGGTCTTTAAATTTTCAATGATCTTTTCCAAGGTTGTCATCAGGCTCTCCTTTTTATGCTAAAGCAGATAGCGAATAATTATATAACTCTGCAAATCTCCATGAATTGAATGATACGCCAAAAGACAATCAATAAATAGATTACCTTTTTATGTCTACTTTACACGAACTAATATCAAGCAACCACCATAATTGCAATAATTAACATATTAAAAGGCTTCTTTCCACGATATGGGTCGGTTGGACAACTTATATTGACAATTCTGGTGTCAAAGGAAATAATTGGGTCTTTCTTCCTCACCACAGAGATCCCGGGGGCACAGAGAAATCATTAAACATCGATCATTCATAAAACAAGGCTTCTCGGCTAACACCTACTCCACCGAGCTCATCGCGGGCTCGAAATGACATTATTCTACCGTCTCGTTGGACGGTAGCATTTGATCCTTATCACAAAAAATGAATGGAGGTTATTATGCCTGAAAATCCTTTAAAGATTATTGAAAAGCTAGATCCGGCACTGTTAAAAAATGTCAATGATACCAAGGCGCTGGCCCTTAATGATGGGGCCTTACCGGCAAAGACCAAGATACTGATTGCACTGGCCCTGGATGCCTCCCACGGCACAGTTGATGGGGTGAGATCTCTTGCCCGGGCGGCAATACATGCCGGGGCAACTAAAGAGGAGATTATGGAGACAGTGCGAGTCGCTAAGTATATAAGCGGGGTTGGATGTGTATACGTTGCGGCACGGGCGTTGGATGGCATGTTTTAGGCTGCGTTTTTCATATTCAATCTGAACGGGGGAATGATCATGAGCGAAGAAGAATTATTGGAACGGATAGAGAAATTGGAAAATGAGCTAAGGGAACTGCGGGATATCGAGCTTATCAAAAACCTTCAGAAGGCCTATGGCTATTACATCGAGCACTGGATGGCACCGGAGATCATCGATCTTTTTGCCGATGATCCGGATGTCTCCTTGACCCTGGCCGCAGGCACATATTTGGGGAAGGAAGGGGTCAGAAGATATTTCGAGCGCCACGACAATAACAATCCGGAATTTCTCCATCAGGTAATGCAGCTATCCGGTATTATCACTGTTGATCCGGACGGTAAGCGGGCAAAGGGTCGGTGGTATGGATTCGGTGCCGTGGCCATCCCCGGGGATAGTGGTGTGCGGGAAGCCTTTATGGGCGGGATATACATGGCCGAATATATCCAAGAAGACAACGTATGGAAGTTTGAAAAACTCCGGTTCGACCAGCTCTATACCGGTTCACCGGCGGTGGGTTGGGTCGCACCTGAACGTGCCGTTAAAACCTATTCCCTGTCGAACTTCACTCCCCCTGAGGCCGATATCCCGCGAACATTCAGCCCCAGATACCCCTCAGGGTATATCTGTCCCTTCCATTACAGGCATCCTGTAACCGGCAAAGAGACGTCTGAAAGGGGTCGAAATTCAGACCTTAGGATAATGACAGAGGCTCCTAAAACAGAATGAACAGGTGGCATTGTCCATCCGGAAATAAGTAATTTCTGAATGGAGCGTTCAGCCATCAGCTAACCACTTGTTTTGAAAAACATTGGCTGACCGCTGAAATCCGACGATTAATCGCTTGTATCCGGAAACGTTAATTTGTGGATCAACACTACCTAGGGCATTCCCAAATCAAGTCCCTCCCACCTTGTAAACCTTGCACAAAAACCCCCTCATGGAAGGGGATCCGATTTCAGGGCTGTAGGGTGGCGCGTCATCCGTCAGGATGTTGATATTGGCCTCGACCCATCCATATTCCCCTGAAGGGCCTTTTTCAGGAAGCCACCATCCATAGGCGACACTGACCACCCGGGGATCGACATCCTCGCCCAGGGTTGCCGTCTGTTTGATCCTTCCCCGCCTGTTTTCAATAAACACCTCATCCCCTTCCTGAATACCCAGTCCGGCCGCGGTATCCGGGTGAATCATCACCAGCGGGCGTGGGTTTCGCCTTCGCAGGACATCCAGGTGCCTGTCCTGTGAATGAACAAAGATCTTATCATGAGCGCTGGTCAGGATCAGGGGAAATTCATCCACCATTTCGGGGGCGCTTACAATGGTTTCACGGGGTTCATAATAGGACGGCAATGGCTCATATCCCCATTTTTCACAAAGGCTTGAATAGATCTCCACCTTTCCGGAAGGCGTATTAAAACCCGTTTTGAGATATTTCCGGTATCCCATACCGGAAGAAACCATATGGTTCCTTCGTCTGAGCTCATCAAAGGTGATCCCGGTTTCCGCCAGATACGCATCCAGGTAGGTATGGAGATCCTTCCAGAAATATCGGCCCAATCCCAATCGGTTGGCCAGTGATATGATGATCTCAAGGTCGCTACGGCACTCCCCTATCTGTACTACCTTCTGCTGTGCCTGCAAATAGGTGTCTCCCATCCCAAGCCCGTTGACCGCAACGGCATCGGCTTCGAGCGGGGACGCGCTCGGTAAAATAATATCCGCAAGAAAGGCCGAGGGCGTGATGCAAAGGTCCGCTACGGCCAGAAAACCGATCCTCTTAAGGGCGTCAAAGGCCCGCATGGAATGACTCCAGGTCATCACCGGATTGCACCCGATGATAAAGGCCCCCTTGACCTCATAAGGTTTCCCCTCCAGGATGGATCGTACAAGGTATTGGGACTGCAATTCGGCTGGTTTGTTGGCGATAGGTTCCCAAAGCGGATCAGCCGGGAAATGGGCGTTTTCCGCCCCCAGTCTTTTTGCCCTCTGTTCGGGGGGGAGCAAGTCCCACAAGACATCCCGAGCCTTGCCTTCCCGGTCGATGGGACCGTCCATGGCCTGAACCGTCCCCCCCGGGATGTCCAGTTGACCGCAAATCGCCTGGATAATGGATATGGCCCTGGCGAACTGCGTGCTGTTAAAGGTATCCTCGCTGGCGTTACCGGTCTGGAGACAAGCATACCGGGAGCCGGCAAAGACCCTCGCCGCTTCAACGATCTTTTCTGCAGGGACCCATGTGATTTTGGCCACCTTCTCGGGCGAATATTGTTGGACATGTGCCGCCATTTTTTCAAACCCGACGGTCCACTCATCCACGAAATCCTGATCATAAAGCCTTTCATTGACGATCACGTTCAGGATTCCAAGGGCCAGGGCCAGGTCTGTCGCCGGCCGGGGTTGAAGCCATAGATCGGCCTTTTTCGCCGCCTCCGTTCGGATCGCGTTAACCACAATGAATTTGGTTCCCGGTTGGATCGGCGGCCCGATCTCCCTCCCCCAGAGCATGATACAATCGGGAGAACCTGAAAAATCAGGCCTGCCGTCGAACCCGTAGGTCATCAGCCTGCCTGAGGCGCTTGGGATATAGCACGTGTTATCGATGCCAATGATATTGGGGGTGCCGAAGCTATTTCCCATGCGTGAAACCAGGTCACAGCGCCTGTCATATCGGCCCTTGATAAAGGCCACATATTCCGGCCCGGATACATCTTTTATCTCATTGAACTTTAGGGCAATGGTATCCAGGGCCTCATCCCAGGTGATCCGCTGCCATTTGCCCTCACCCCTCTCCCCGATCCTTTTCAACGGGTAATGCAAACGATCGGGATGATAAAGCCGCTCGATGCTTGCCTGGATCTTCCAGCACAGCCCGTCTCGGGTCCTCGGAGACCGGGGATCCGCCTCTAATTTGACCAACCGGCCGTTCTGCACGTAAGCCAGCATACCGCAGGCTGAATAACACTCCCTGCAAACCGTCCGGACTATTTTTGTCTCTTGATTATCAACCATGGATTGTCCTCCTATAAAAGCGCGCAAGGCGCATGGCACAAAGGTCAGGGTTCATGATTCAGGGTTTAGGGTTTAGGTTTATTGATTCGATGTTTCACCACCTGGCGTGATTAGACGTTTCTTCCGCCTGAGGCGGTTAACTGCATGCCCGCCTATATTTGTGGTGATGCTTGATCGCCTTTTCCGGCCCTGAATGTAATGTCCACCTCCGCCTTTTTTGCTTTTATTAAAATTCTGATCATTGAATAGACATCCCGCTTGCCTGAAAGTTTATCTTTTCTGAATCCCCTGCTTCCGCCGGGGTGACGGTTCAGGGAGAAAGTGCTTTGTCATTCCAGACTTGCTTGGGAATCCAGGGCTTTTATGTTTATTCTATTTTGAGGCCCTTAACAAAAACTCGGCATCTCTATTCATCCGCTATATAAAATGACCGGCGATCTCTCTTGCGATCAAAGGCGCGTTTCCACCGGCCCGGTTATTCACGATAACATTTACATCAAAACCATTGCTTATTCCCGTTTTCACGATTTCAACCGTCTCAACGATCATATCTTGATTCATCATCCCGGGGATGATATTATCAAACGGGTGGGCCTGTGCATACGATTCATTGAAATTTTTTCGAAGCGGTGTAAGGAGTCTAATGATACAATGTTTCCCGGAATTGTAAAATTGTTGTCCTGTCTTGATAAATTGTTTTCTCAATGGCGGCAACCAGGTCCAGTGGGATAACACATGCCCCACACCATGCCTGTCCAGCATCTCAAAGTACGAACTGACATGATAATAATCCGTCCTGGTCTCAATATGATACCGATTGTCCTTTGGCAATGAACCAATGAATCGATCAAGGTCTTCTACATATCGATTGGGTGAGACCCTGTCGGCCTTTCGTTGATATTCCTGCTCAAAGATAAATCCGATGAGTCTATCACCCAGAATGGCATTAGCGGGGTCATAGAATTGATTGGTGAACATCTCCGCATTCAAATAATTGGGGTTCTCAACCTGCTTCCCTTTCTGCCAAATCTTTTGAGCAAAAATCACTTGTGGAACCTTCAGGATTATTCGATCGCCGTTTTTCAGATATTTATTGTAGCTCTGTAATATTTTATAATTGGAGGTTGGTTTGAGGTCCTTACTCAGAAGTGGCATATAAAAGGTAAAATCGATCTCAAGGACAGAGAAGTGCTGGAAATATTCAACAACACTTTCAACAGGCAAGGTCTCTTCTACAAAGGACTGGCCGCCCACCTTATGCGTTCTGGACGATACGTTGTATTTGCCCTTCGTGTATATCTGGCCCACCCATCCAGCATATCGATCACTGGCCGTGCCCATGTGAACCCGCGGATGAATATCCCGGAAAAAAAATTTCTCAATCTCGGATGGATCGGCATTATACATATCTTATCTTTTTATGCGTGAAATACGTTTACCCGACAAATCCCAGTGTACTGTTCTAAACATCTATCATCCAATGATATATGGTGGCGGTTTGGGAGTTCCCTGAATAATATTTATCATTTTAAATCATTCGCTTTTTTGATGTCAATTCGTATGTGCCGGTATCCAACACCCGTTATCAAGTATCCGGGCCCCTCGAATCCGGATCATCGATGAACAAAAATTGGAGATGGTCCCCTTTTATTCCGCAAAACCTTTCAACCATCTTAATGTCTCCTCTTTTGAAGCAAACAGTTTCACCGGTGTTTGGCATTTATTAAGCCTCATAAAGAATCTTCCGATGATCATACTTAACGGTGATTCTCTCAAAAGCGCGACGCTCGGGATATTTTCATTTTTTGCAACAAGTTAGGTTTTTCGTAAAAGTTTAGCTCTTTGAAAAATCAAACCAATTGTGGATTCCGCGATCAAATCGCGGGATGACCGTGCAAAAACCAGGGGTGATCATTTACAGTCGCGTAACCAAAAACAAGGATGGTGTCCATCCAGAAATACGCAATTTCTGGCTGGACCATTCATCCATCAGCTAACTACCTGTTTTAAAAATGCTTTGGCTGCCCACTGAAAGCTGACGGCTGATCGCTTGAATCCAGAAACGTT
>JAFGGA010000091.1 GCA_016930835.1 Deltaproteobacteria bacterium | reverse complement strand
TGAGGATCAAAATCACGAAACAAGCTTTATAGTCAAGGCGCTTCAAGCCGCAGTAGATGATTGGTGCAAGATTCAGGTACTATATTTTGGGCAACGATGATCAAAATTCAAATCCTGAAGTGTTCTGTTAAAGATGGAACCGGAGGCTCAAGGATCTGTCATATGTCCGTTTGCAATGGAGAATAATCTTTTTATTGATGGGCCGTATTGCATTTATCGATAGGAGAATTCGAAACGAAACCCATGTGCCCTAGGCCATGCGCCTTACGCCCTGAGCCTTTTATCCCATGGCCGAGGCGACTATTTCCGTAATATCCATAACCTTGATCTTCCCCCGTTCTTCCTTCGGGATGGTCTTTGCCCCCTTTTTCAGGTTGTCCTTACACGCCGCGCATCCTGAAACAATAATCTCCGCACCCACAGCCAAGGCATCTCGAACCCTATATTCAGCCATACGGGTCGCCATATCCGGATTATTGGCCATGACACCCCCACCGCCGCCGCAACAACGAGCTTGGAGCCGATTCCTGGCCATTTCTACAAATTCAAGCCCTGGAATGCCTTTTAATATCTCCCGGGGTTCTTCGAAAATCTTAAAGGCCCGGCCAAGATCGCAAGGGTCGTGATAGGTCACCCTTTTCCCAAGACCCTCTTTAAAAGAGATTCGACCCTCTTGTATGATCTTAGCAAGATACTGCACTGAATGATACACTTGCACGCCTAGATCTCCAACAGTGGGGTAGATCTTTTTAAATGTCTTGTAACAACCGGCACAGGGTGTCACGAGTTCTTTTGCCCCTGTGGCCTTGATCTTTTCTATAAGGCCGAGTGCATGTGGCTCGAATGTATCCGAGCCCATGAGGAAAAGTGGAAAACCACAACAACCTTCCTCTATCCCCAAGGTCATATAATCGATTCCCGCCATATCCAGTGGTTTGATCAGACTGGGGACCATCTTCATATCCAAATAACTGGGGACACATCCCATGAAGAGTAACGTCTCCGCCCGATCTTTTTGCTCTCCCTTCACGATGGTCTCTCTTAAAGTCTGTGGATAAATTTGAATCCGGTCCTCTTTTGCGCTCGCATACACATTTCCTGTTTTTTCAATATTATCCTTTACACCCAAAACGGCCTCCGGGGTAAAACCGGCCTGGTACAGCTTTTTGCGGACACCTTCAACAATCTCATCAACCTTGATCTGGGCTGGACAGAAATAGGTGCATGCCTGGCAGGTTGTACAGCTATAGAAGGCATCTGATAATTCTTTTGACGGTTCGATAGATCCATTCATCAAATAAAAGGCCAATGCATTCCTTCCCCTGGCATTCCTGGATTCACGATGGGTAATACTGAAGGTTGGACAACCCAGCCTGCAAAACCCGCAATGGATGCAGGCAAGGACCTCATTATCGATATCCTCGCCAAATGATTGAAGACCTTCCGGGTGATCCAATAACGGCTGAAAAGCAAAATAATCATAAATATCCTCTTTCTTTTGGACCTTTTCCAGGGACATCTTTCCGGGATTCAATATATTATTCGGATCCAAGGCTTGTTTGATCTTTCGCATAACCTCTATGGCTGGCCCCATTTGCAGTCCGATATGCGGCGCGCGCGTGAGACCGGTGCCATGCTCCGCGCTTAAAGTTCCCTTCACGGCCAGGGCGGCTTCAACCAATTCTTCAACCGCCGGTTTTAATCGATCCCATTCATCCCGGCTCCTGACATTGGAGACAAAGGTGGTATGGACGTTCCCGTCACCCACATGCCCAAAGGTGGCAATCATGACATTATGTTTTTTGGCGATTTCCTGGGCCTTTCGGATGGTCTCGGGGATTTTACTGGAAGGAACACCGAGGTCTTCCGCGATGGGAATCAGGCGATTACCGGGTTTAATCCGGGAAAGAGTGGGGACCAATCGACCCCTTGCCAACATCATCTCTTCCCGTCGTTTTGGGTCATCGGTCCATTCAAATTCTTGGGAACCGTATCTTCGGCAGATCTCTTCAATGGTGTTCATATCCTTGATCACCACGTCTTTAGGACCATCCGCCTCCATGATGAGCAGGGCCTCTATATTGGATATATCCTTCTGGAGGGCGTCCTCAACCACCTTAAGGCTGAACCGATCCATGATTTCGCAACCGGCCAATCGTATACCGGATGTAGTGACTTCGGTTACGGCATCGGTGGCTGCATGAAGATCACTGAATATGACCACGGCCAGGGCGGCATATTCCGGTTTGGGTTCTAATTTGACGATCACTTCCGTAATCACTCCAAGGGTCCCTTCAGCAGTGGTAAAAAGATGTGTCAAATCATAACCCAACGAACTCTTGGGTGCGATCGTCCCCGTTTCAATAATGGTCCCATCCGCCAGAACCAACTTCAAACCCTTGATATAATCCCTTGTGGTGCCGTATTTGACTGCTCTGTGTCCGCTGGCATTGGTGGAGACCATACCACCGATGGAGGCGATGGCCTCACTGCCCGGATTGGGTGGAAACATGAGGTTCTGTTTTGCGAGAATCGTATTCAACTGGAAACAAATCACACCGGGCTCCAGTCGAGCGAAAAAATCTTTGGGATTGATTTCAAGGATCTGATTCATGAGATGAAGATCCAGTAAAATTCCACCCCTGACCGGCAGGACCGCCCCGGTTACACTGGTGCCCGATCCCCTGACCGTGACCGGAACCCTCTCGGTATTTGCAAGTTTCATGATGGAAGAGACCTGTTCCGTGGTCTTCGCGAAAACCACCGCATCAGGAATGCCCTGATGAACAGACATGTCTCTTGAATAGCAAAGGCATTCAATCCTATCTTGGAATACATTTTCGTCTCCCACGATACGACGAATTTGATCGAGTATTTTCATATAAACCATCCCTTCTTGATAATTTATGCTTTTACGCCATCCAAATCGATTCCAGATAATTGCCCGCAAAATCGATAATCATCTGTGGTCGATTATTATTCAAATCCCATGAAACAAAAGTGGTCAGTTGATCCAGAAGTACCTCTTTTTCCAAGCCCAATTGCTGTGCGATTATCTCATAGGCCTCCCTGACCGTGGTGAGAATCATTTTATCAAATCGCATGGATGCATTCAACACCTTCAGGCTGGAATCGCTTTGTAGTTGTTCAAGGGCTTCTTCCCAATGAATACCCGGCACTTTGCGTCGAAGCAGGTAGGCATTCCCTCTATCTTTGAAGGCCAGAATAATAGGATTGGTCTTGAGCCAAGCACTACGAACCTTTTCCGTGGGCATTTTTGAAACAATATTTCCCAATAACTCATTCTTTTTATTGAATTCAGGGACTTGTCTGGCCTGAACTCGTTCAAAGATATAATCCTCACCCGCCAAGGTGATTTCCTTAAGACGGGTTGGGTCGAATCCGAGATCCATAAGATCACCGATGGTGAGGATATCCTTATCGGATTTCCCGTGCTCCTTAAGCCAGGCCATAAAGCTGGGTCTTCGATAATTGGGCAATGATTCAATAACCCTGGCCGGCTCGGTCTGTAAATCCTGAGGAAGCTTTGAGAGTTGTGAATGCTCCCCGAAAGCCAGAGTGGTTTTTTTTCCCAGTTCACGGGGTGCATAGGACTTTACCGGCAATCGTGCGATCTCAGGGGGCAAGGTGATCTGTTCGGTGGATTCCCCACCGGTGTACCCAACCAAATTCCCGATACGGCGTCTAAAGGCAATAAACTTGGTGACAAACCGTGTAAACATGAAGCGGGTAAAATCGGAAAAGACACCTCTTTTTATCTCAGGGGTAAAATAGGTCAAAAGTGTTTGATAAAGCTCCTTAAATTCACCAAGGGTTCGCCGCACCATCATCTCATTATCCCGCATATCAATGGCCGTGCGTTTTCTTTTCAGGTGATGCAATAACTTCAAGACCGACTCTTTAAGGCTTTTATCCTTCAATGCGGGAGGGATATAAACCATATAATTCTCATCTTCATTCAAAAAGGAGTCCCCGACGATGCTCGCCATCGATTTCCAGCAATTTTTTAGGTAAATATCAAATGTGGGGTCGTCTTCCGGAATGATGTTATCCAGGATCCCCACGGCGGATTTTCCGGCCAGAAATTCACCGAAGTATCTGATGATCTTATGACCCAGCCCCTTTCTTCGGAAAGGTGCGGCCACTTCAACATAAACCAGATAATAACAAGGAATTGGCTTTCGTAAGTATAACATGTTAAGCCTTCCCAGGGTTTCACCCGTTTCGGCATTAATTTCAAAGGTCCGAAAGCCGTTCTGTGTATTTTCCGGTTTGATTCGTCTGATACGGCTACCGGAAACAGTGGCGTTGACAAGCGTCCATAGGTTATCAAAAAGATCGGCAGCTACGGGGCTCTCAACCGTGCCCAAACGCATCCCTTCATCAATAAGAGCGATAAGGGCCAGCTTATCATTCAGTTTGAGGTTATTTGATTCTTGCTGAAAAGGGGTTTGAGAAATATCTTGAGATCTGGTTTCGGTCATGGATCGTTATCAACTGAACTGGAATTCATTATACATTAGATGCATATTTATTAATTATTTTATGACAATATGTTGCCATGTTTATATTTATTTATCATAGAGAGTGTAAGGCATTCAAAAGGACCTGTCAATAAAGGATATTTCAATTATTGCTGTTCCATGTTGACAGATATAATTGAATTTCCTATACTCCGCACGCGTCAGTAATAACCTCATAAATGCGCAATGAGTTTGGATGAATCTAACAAAATAATCAAACTAAGGAGGATCAACCTATGTTGACAAAAGCGTACATCCCTTACAAGGGATATTACTCAAGCCCTTTTTGCCGGTGGCAAGGTCAATTGGCCAATGAGAATGCCATTACGCTGGGCGCGAATACGGCAAAACGTTGGTTTGAAAGTCGAAAATTCGACCCGACCATGATAGAATATGTGTATTTAGGAATGACGGTCGCTCAAAATCGCATGTTTTACAGCCATAATTGGGCAACCGCGCTCCTCATGGATGGCAAGAAAAACATCCCCGGGCTGTTTGTGCATCAGGCGTGCAGCACATCAACCACTTGCATCCATCTGGCCGCCGTCAATGTTGAGGTCGGGACCTTTGAAATGGCCTATACCTTAATGACCGATCGATGTTCCAATGGCCCGCACCTCATATGGCCGAATCCTTTGGGCCCAGGGGGCGAGGTGATATCGGAAAACTGGAACATGGACAATTTCAATAATGATCCTTGGGGCGGAATGAAGATGATTCAAACTGCTGAAAATGTTGCTAAAAGTGTCGGAATCACCAGAGAAGAGTGTGATGCTGTCGCCCTGAGACGTTACGAGCAATATTTGGATGCGCTCAAAGATGATCGCGCCTTTCAGAAAAAATATATGTTTCCGGTTGAGGTGAGGGTGTCCAAAAAGAAGGTGATCATGGTTGAAGAAGATGAAGGCATAACCCCGTCCACAGCGGAAGGGCTGGCCAATCTCAAACCAGTAGAGCCTAATGGGGTATTGACATTCGGCGCACAAACACACCCGGCGGATGGCAATTGCGGATTTATCGTCACCACCCTTGATAAAGCCAAGGAACTCAGCACGGATCCCAAAAATGTGATCAAAATCGTTTCTTACGGGTTTGCACGGGAAGGGAAAGCCAGGATGGCGGCGGCTCCGGTACCTGCAACGGAAATGGCCCTGAAAAACGCCGGCCTGAAGATTGAAGATATGAAGGTCATCAAGACCCATAACCCTTTTGCCGTAAACGATCTTTACATGGCCAAACATTTTAATATCGACGTCATGGGAATGAACAACTTCGGTTCTTCCATGATATACGGACACCCCCAAGGTCCTACGGCAGGCAGGTTGATTACCGAACTGATCGAAGAGCTTGTCATGCTGGGCGGCGGTTATGGCCTATGGACCGGCTGCGCGGCGGGTGATACGGGTGCAGCTATGATCTTTAAGATCGGCTAACCTCCTGATTCTGCACTCCTCTCAGCTCGCGTTCTCAAAATAGGACGCGAGCTGAAGGATGGAGGCAGTGGAAGGGGATGCCAGTAAAAAGTAAAAATATCATTCTATTACCTGAATCTTGCACCCATTATCGTAGCGCGGCGCCGAAAGCCTGACTATACAGCGAAGTTGGAGTGATTTTGACCCGCAGGCATATTATCTATACGAGGATCAAAATCACGAAACAAGCTTTATAATCAAGGCGCTTCAAGCCGTAGTAGATGATTGGTGCAAGATTCAGGTATTAACCCATATCCGAATATCCCTTTTTAGCGGCCTTTTTTCTTACCGAAAAAACCAAGCACGTATTCGACAACATCCTCCAATCGTTTTTTTTATTCCCAAGAATGACACCATGCCCGCGATATTGGTGTCTATCCAGGTTGGAATAATCTCTAACAATCCTCGCCATGAATGGATCTATACCTGTTTTGCAAAAGCTGGCCACGAGGTTTGTAACGACGGTTGAAGGTAACGGCGTATCCCGCAAAAAACCTTCGCTTAACATTGGCGATTGGATAATCCCTGGTTCTCAGGAGGAGGTGAACATGATTTGAAAGTAAAGACCATGCGTAGCAGATGTGGACGTCTCCTTAAGGATATCACCAAGACGATGGCAAAATGATCATTATCTTCATGGTCTTTGAATATCTTTCGACGTTCTGTCCCCCTCGCCATGATATGATGCAGGGCGCCTGGCGTGTCTCTGCGAGCTTGGCGTGGCATAGAGGGATATCACAAAAGAAGAAATTTGTTTATCAAATCATTATTTCATGGACGTGGCACCTGAGTAAAATTCGTTGATGGTATCGAGAAAATTCGGAACGCCGACTAATTTTCTCATGCACAACATTTCACAGTAACTTGAAACTTCGGCAAAAAAGTTTATTCAACCTGTGAAATTTCTTCCGCGATCATTTCAGCTTGTTTCAACACAGTCTCGGTTGCCAGTTTCTGCATATCCGGCGGGTAGCCATACTGCCGAAGCGTCCTTTTGACAATGACCTTCAATTTTGCCTTGACGCTTTCCTTTATCGTCCAGTCGATGGAGGCGTTCTCCCTGACTCGATCAAAAAGTACGACGGCAAGTTCCCTTAATCTATCTTTTCCCATCACCTCGCGGGCGCTTTTGTTATTGGCGATGGCCGTATAGAAGGCATACTCTAAATCAGAAAGCCCCATCTCTTGAGGCGCTTTATCCATTTCTTTGATGTCTTTTCCTAACGCGATCAATTCTTCAATGACTTCCGCAGCCGTGATAATTTTATTGTGATATCTCTTGATGGAATTTTCCAACATTTCCATTAAGGATTTACCTTGGATCAAGTTCTTTTTAATCCTCGCCCTGATCTCGTCACTCAACAGTTTCTTCAAGACCTCCAGGGCAATATTCTTATGCTCCATGTTCTTGACTTCCAGAAGAAATTCCTCTGAAAGTATCGAAATATCCGGCTTTTTAATCCCGGCCGCATCAAAGATATCGATGACCTGCTCACTCACTAATGCCTTGTCAATAACCTGCCTGATCGCGGTCTCAATCTCCTCGTCTGTTTTCCCTGCCCCTGTAACGTCGAATTTGACTAAGCGCGCCTTGACCGCCTGGAAAAACGCGATCTCATCTTTTACATCCATTGCCTGTTCATGGGGGATGGCAATGGCGAATGCCTGCGACAAGGAAGTGACCTCGTTGATGTATCTTTTTTTCCCGTTTTCCAGTCCAAGGATATGTTCTTCCGCCGCCAGGATTAGCGAAAGCTTCGTCCCCGTGTCCGCCCCGAAATATTCCTCATAGGCAAACCCATGGAACATCTGCGAAACAATTTCCAGTTTCTCCAGCATCATCTGTACTGCTTTTTCCTGGGTGATGGCCGGATCGCCCTTTCCACCGCTGTCAGAGTAAAATGCCAGCGCCTTTTTCAGGTCCGAGGCAATGCCAAGATAATCAACCACCAACCCACCGGATTTGTCCTTATAAACACGATTAACCCGGGCAATGGCCTGCATCAAGTTATGGCCCTTCATGGGTTTATCTAAGTAAAGCGTATGCATGGGGGGAACATCAAAGCCCGTGAGCCACATATCGCAGACAATAACCAGCCTGAGTTCATCCTCCGGGTCCTTCATCCTTTCGGCAAGAGTCCTCCGTTGCTCTTTTGTCGTATAATGTTTGGCTATTTCAGGACCATCAGAAGATGCGGATGTCATGACCACCTTGATAGAACCTTTTTTCAGGTCATCACTGTGCCAGGCCGGCCTAATATCGATGATTGCCTTATATAATTCAGCGGCAATACGGCGGGACATGGTAACTATCATCGCCTTGCCTTCAGGGAATATTTCCTGCCGCTTTTCGAAATGATCAATAATGTCCCGGGCGATTTTTGTTATCCGGTTCTCACTTCCGATAAGTGCTTCCAACTGCGTCCATTTTGCCTTCGCCTTTTGAGTCTTGGTCAGGTCTCCCTGATCAAGCTCATCATCCAATTCGGCAACAAGCTTTTTACCTTCTTTACTCAAGTAGATTTTGGCAAGTCTACTTTCGTAATAAATTTTAACCGTTGCCCCATCTTCAACCGCCTTGGCGACATCGTAAACATCCACGTAATTTCCAAAAACAACCGGCGTGTTGACATCAGTGCTTTCAATGGGTGTGCCGGTAAATCCAAGATAGGTTGCGTTGGGCAGGGCGTCCCGCAAATACTTGGCAAACCCGTATACAATTTTTTTACCGATCACCTTTCCCTCTTCGTCCTTGTCGTCTATGGTCTTGGCTTTAAATCCGTAATGGGTCCGGTGAGCTTCATCGGCAATGACAATGATATTTTTCCGCTCCGAAAGGGTTTCGTAGACATTGCCTTCCGCAGGCTGGAACTTCTGAATGGTGGTAAAAACCACCCCGCCCGACGCAACTTTAAGCAGTTCTTTTAAGTGCTCCCGATTTTCGGCCTGCTCCGGCTCCTGTCTCAGCAGTTGCTTTGAGGCGGCGAAAGTATCGAACAATTGATCATCCAAATCGTTTCGATCAGTAATGACCACGATTGTGGGATTGTCCATGGCAAGAACAATCTTGCCTGTGTAGAAAACCATGGAAAGTGATTTACCGCTTCCCTGAGTGTGCCACACAACCCCGCCCTTTCTATCACCCACGGGCTGGGAATCCACCCCGGAGAGGCCGTAATTTTTAGGTGCTTCGCTGATATCAAGCCGGCCGGATATATCTCTTTTGCTTTCAGGGTAGCCCGACGCCCGCAAGGTCGATTCAACATCCTTGTTGACAGCGTAATATTGGTGATAACTTGCAAGTTTTTTCACTGTCTGGACAGAGATAATCCCGGTTTCTTTGTCCTCTTTTTCTTCTTTTCAAAAACGATGAAATGGCGGATTAGATCCAACAGCGTCTTCTTGTCAAGCATACCCTTGATCAGGGTTTCCAACTGTCCGATGAGAGGCGAGGCTTCCACCTTGCCGTCCGATGTCTTCCATGCGATGAAGCGGGTGAATCCAGCGGAAATGGACCCGGCTTTCGCTTCCCGGCCATCGGAAATAATGGTTATGCCGTTATAGGTAAACAAGCCAGGGATAGTCTGTTTGTAGGTTTGCAACTGCTTGAAGGCCGATCTGACCGTGGCGCTTTCATCATCCGGATGTTTCAGTTCAATAACCACCAGGGGCAAACCATTGATAAACAGGACTACATCCGGACGCTTATTGACATTGTTTTCGATCACCGTGAACTGGTTGGCCACCACAAAGTCATTATTCTCCGGATTCTTGAAATCTACCAGTCAGACCAAGTCGCCCTGGCTATGGCCGTCCTTTTGGAAGGTGACCTTGATGCCCTCGGTGAGTAACCGATGAAAGGCTTCATTGTTGACAATCAGCTCGGGGGAATTGAGCCGTTGGATCTGTTTGATGGCATCTTCTCGGGCATCCGGCGGAATGGTCGGGTTGATCCTGCCGACGGCTTTCCGCAGCCGTTCCAGAAGCATTACATCCTCAAAGGATTGACGTTCCGGAGTCTCGCTGTCAGGGTCGATGGAAGGGGCGTAGACATACTGGTAGCTCTGCTTTTCAAGGAGTTCGATGGCAAATTTTTCGATTGCTGATTCAGTGATTTTTGTTGTCATCTTTTTTCCCGGTAATGCGCTTTATCTCTTTGTCGAAATCGGAGATGTATTTCTTATCCTGAATGATCCGGTATTTTTCATATTCTTCACTGGCCAGCGTCAGAGCAACTTCATGGCTGATGCTGCCCGCATTGGTAAGAATTTCGTATTCGCTGAATTTTAAAAAGGCATTGAGTTTTTCAATCCAGTCTTTCATGTACATAGGCTTGTTCCGCACTGCCTGAAACTCCGCATAATCGAGGTACATGGTTACGATGCGGTTCAAGTGGTCAAGTTCCGGTTTATTCAGAAAATTCTTGGCAACTGAAACATCGCTCGGCATTATCTTTCCTACCGGACCCTTACGCCATGAAGTTAGACCTAGATTGGGTTTTGTGCTATCCGCTCGTTTGGTAATAAGCTCTGCGGCGGTTTGCCCGGTAATGGCAAAATGCAGTTTGTTTTGAACAGTTGCAAAGAATTTTTTTGTGTCTTCCGCTTTTAGTGAATAGTCAATTGACGTTGCGTAAATATCGGTAATTTTCTGATAGGCCATCCGTTCGCTGGATCGTATGTCCCGAATCTCTTCCAGTAAATCATCAAAATATCGCGTGCTGAAACGGGAGCCGTACTTAAAACGGTCGCTGTCAATGGCAAAACCTTTGTGTATATATTGCTGAAGGATAGAGATAGCCCATTGACGAAATTGAGTGCCCCGCTCGGAATTGACCCGGTAACCAACGGCGATGATGGCTTCGAGGGAATAACAAGTGATCGTTCGGGTCACTTCCCGGCTGCCTTCCATCTGAACTACCGAGAAATCCTCGGCAGTTGCCGATTCATCTAACTCCTTATCTTTGTAGATATTTTTAAGGTGCAGCGAGACATTGTCGGCACTGCATCCAAAGAGTTCCGCCATTCTCTTTTGCGACAGCCATATGTTTTCATTAGCATAAAGCACCTCGATATTGATTTTCCCGTCTGATGTTTGATAGACGGTGATTTGATTGTCAGGGAGCTTTTTTGATTTCGGCATCATACTTCTCCTTCGTCGTGCGAGGTGATGACAGAGGCGTAGACATACTGGGAGTAGGAATTTTCAAAGAGTTCAATGGCGGATCCGGTGATTTTATTCATAATATTTATCCTCCCGCCATTTTAATGGATTGGTTTGGATGTATTCGGCGATTTTCAAATAGGATTCATGGTCCCGGATGATATGTTCATAAAAATTGCGTTGCCATAATTTTTTGTTAAACCGTTGCCAATCATTATTGTTAACCCCATCAATATATCGTTTTGTGGTTAATGTTTTAAACCGATGTACAATATCAGATAATGACATCGTAGGGGCAACCCCCTGTGGTTGCCCGTTTGTTCGTTGGCATTTATTGACAGGGCAGGCACGGGGGCCTGCCCCTACGGATTTTGGATTGGATGCAATTTCAACAATTCCATGAACATGATTAGGCATAACAACAAATTCATGCACATTAAATTCATGATAATAAATCGGTATTTCATGCCATAAGGTTTTTATCATCATACCTGCATCATTCAAGATCATTTCCCCATTTCGAATTTCACCGAATAAACACAATCGCATCTGCGTGCAAATGGTGATGAAATATAACCCCGCCCGTGAATAATCATATCCTTTTAATCGAATGGATTTTCGTTGGGGCAACCCCTGTTGGGGCAGCACGCCGTGGTTGCCTGTCATAGACTATCTCTTATACCTTCACCCGTACTTCGCCGCTCATCAATTTCGGAAGCAAAATACCACAGAGTTTTTCAAGAGTGCGGATTTGCTTAGTATTCGCAATAATTTTATCATCAATTGGCTTAGCTTCTTCCTGAAATTTATCAACTAAATCATAAGGTGGCAAAACCACCTCTAATGAATCAAAATCGCCCTGACTTATTGAGCCAAACACTGTCCCTGTATCATTATATTGTTCAATTTTTTTCATCAAAGATTTCATTTTAAAATATGTATATGTGTAGTAG
>JAFGGA010000090.1 GCA_016930835.1 Deltaproteobacteria bacterium | reverse complement strand
CCAAAAAGGCCTGGTTTAAAAGCAAACGATTAGGTAATCCAAAGGATATATTGCTCGCCCCCAGGGTCTGATTAACCCCGAATTCTTCTTTGATCTTTCGAATCGTATCCAGTGTGACCTTTCCCGCGTTATGGTCTGCGCCGATGGTCAAGGCGAGACCGTCAACGATGATATCTTCGCGGGGTATTCCCATGGACTCCGCCCGTTCAATGATCTTATGGGCAACCGCGATTCGTTTTTCCGCCTCTTTTGGAATGCCGTCATCATCAAGGGTCAAGGCGATCACGGCCGTGCCGTACTCCTTGACCAAAGGCAGGACTTCGTTCAAGGAATTTTCCTCACCCGACACGGAGTTCACGATGGGTTTTCCCTGGTAGACCTGCAAGGCCTCTTTGAGCGCGGCGGGGTTATTGATATCAATGCAAAGAGGAACGTCCACCGCCCTCATAATGATTTCAATGGCCCTGGGAAGCATGGCCGTTTCATCCACACCTGGCGTGACCACATTTACATCCAAGATATTCGCGCCTGCCTCCACCTGGGCGATGGCCTCCTCGCGAATCACATCCAGATCATTGGACTTTAAAGCCTCGGCCATTTTTTTCTTACCTGAAGGATTGATGCGTTCCCCGATGAGAACGGTGGGTTGATCATGCCCGATAACAATCTCTTTGGAAGCGCTGGTTACCTTTGTTTCCATACAATGCTCTCCTGTTATTTCTTTACTTATCCGTTACCTTTTCGATTCCTTGTCTCAATATGCCCATGGCCAAATCCCTGGTAATGTTCATGTGCGTCTTTTGAGAGATGACCGTCTTGCTGTTTTCAAGAAGGATAATCCCTAAAAAAGATGTCCATATGACTTCCGCCAGGGTTTTGGGATTGCATTTCTTGAATAGACCTTTATTGACGCCATATTCCGCTATCTTGTGCATGATTTTGACGTTTTTTGAACCTGAACGATAAAGCACTTTTCTCAGAGGAACGGAAAGATAACGGATCATTTCGCGCTGATAATAATATAGGGTCAGCTGAAAAGCCACTGGATTGTCATCATAATATTGCTTAAAGACATCCCAGAACGACTCCAATAATGGCTCACCGATATTTATTCTCCGCCTATAAAGATCTTCTAACAATTCGCTGAAATTCCGCAGATTCGCACCAATGACATGGACAAAAATCTCATCCTTTGTCTTAAAGTAAAGATAAAGTGTGGCCTTACTCAACTCAGCCCTTTCGGCGATCTTTTCCATGGTGGTGGCAAGATAACCCTCTGCTTCATAAACACTCAAAGCCGCCTTTAAGATCGTTTGTTTTCTCTCAAGTTTTTCGCGTTTTCTTCTTTCCGCAATACCCATTTAGTCTCACAGTCTATTTAATAGACAAAGTGTCTACACAATAAATAATTAGTCCAGTTTTTGTCAACTTTTTTCTGAAAGACCAGCTTGACAATCTCGTAAAAAATCGTCACCCCGGTCCCGTATCAAGTACGGGACGGACCACGGCCGGGGCCAGAGCCGATGAAACTATTTGAAAAGACGGGATTCCGGTCTTTGCCTGTCTGCGTGCGGACACGCACGGGCAGGCCGGAATGAAAAAAATAGGTGTTTTTCGACCTTTTATGAGACCACGAAACTTCCGAAATCGTGTCTACCCATTAATCTCCCTCCCCATGCGAGACGAGACAGGGCCGACCGCCAATGTCTTCTCCCTCCTAAAGGCATCCCCCTCCCCTCGCGGGAGGGGGCAGGGGGAGGGGGTTAGGGCCTGCAATTTGGTGCGGAATCCAGATGAAATGTGCTTGCCACCGCATGATTATTTCTATAAAAATAATCTTGATTTTTTTATGGGTGCCGATCCAGAAATAACCTATTCCCGAGAGAGGCTGTGACCCAATTCGTCATTTCCTGCTTTCGGAGAAAAGTGACAATGAATAGCATGAACTCAATCCAGAATCCGGATAACGTATGGACTCCTTCACCAAGACGATGGCTTGTCCTGACGCTTTGCTCTCTCCTCTTTACCCTCTCCCAGTTTTTTAGAGTCTCCAATGCGATCATCGCACCCCGCCTACAATTGGATTTATCCATTTCAAGTGAATCGCTCGGTGTCTTGGGCGCGGTCTTTTTCTATTCTTTCGCCCTTACCCAAATCCCCTTGGGCCTGCTCTTGGACCGGATCGGAGCGCGGTTAATCATGTCGGTCCTCTCCATGATCGGCGCCATAGGGGCGTTTTTATTCGCTACGGCCCATGATATGCCGACGGCCGTCTTGGGCCGAACACTTCTCGGCATCGGTATGGCCGGAAATTTTATGGGTTCTTTAAAGCTTTTTACCAATTGGTTCTCTCCGCGTAAGTTCGCTACACTGTCAGGCGTTATATTGGGCTTGGGGTCCATCGGCAACATGGTGGCCGCCACCCCCCTTGCGGTCATGGTCAATGCCTTTGGATGGCGGTGGTCTTTTATCTGTATTGGTATCATCACATTTTTGCTGGCCGTCGTTTTTTTCTTTTCCATCAAAGATCAACCGGAAAATATGCAGCAAGAGGGGTCGAAGACCCGCACATCCCCTTCTCCCGCGATGCATCACATCCGATTGCTCATTACATCACATAACTATTGGGTCATTTGTTTCAGCACATTTCTTCGATACGGCATTTTTGTGGCTATTCAGGGTCTCTGGGCCGGCCCCTATTTGATCAAAGGATTGGGATTCTCTCCGGTCAAAGCGGGTAATTTCCTGCTCCTATTAAACATTGGATACATTATTGGATCTCCCTTATCCGGATGGCTGTCGGATCGGGTGATCCGATCACCCAAAAGGGGGGTTCTGATCGGCGTAGCCATTATGGCATGGTCAATATATGCCCTTTCAAAGGATTGGTGCATATCAAACCCATGGATACTGGGTGGGGTTCTATTCACACTGGGGACCTTTAGTGCATTCGGTATTCTCATGTATGCGCACATTAAAGAATTGATGCCCCCGGATATGTCGGGAATGGCATTTACAGGCATTAACCTGTTCACCATGCTTGGCGGGGCCGTCGTGATGCAGGTCATGGGTGTGATTTTAGATCATTTAAGTACAGCGGGCGAAGCCGCCATCAGAGAATATCACCTTGTCTTCTTTTACGCCTTCTTAGGGACTGTGTTTGCGTTGGTGATCTATTTTTTTACGAAAGGACGAAGCAGACAGGATCGTTCTTCAACTTAGTTGGTGTTCATCTATCAATCACCCCAAATCCCCTCCCCTTAATCCCCTAACGCATGGGGAGGGGGGGGGTAATGGATGGGCACTAGATAGATTAAAGGCGGCATTTCATGACGCCTGCGCCTATCGCCTTTGCGCCCGGTCCGCTTCCTCGATTGACCCGTATCCCATTTCCCTGGTCAGGAAGGTATAGACCTCCTCCGCCATATTCATGCCTTTATCCACCTTGTTGATCATGTCCTTATAGAGCAGTTCGAGGGTTTCATCTGAATAGGTCTCCAGTTCTCCTCTCAAATAGGTCTCAAAAGAGATCCGATAGAATGAATCATCGGACTGGGAGATGGGCCTTGCCCCCGCCATCAGGCGGGGATATTTCTCCATCATCTCTTTCTGCCATTGGTATTGAATGGGAATGATCTTTTCAATAAGCGGATTGTGTTTCTCCTTGGGGATGAGGTTGTCCATACGAGCATATTTAATGGTCATCAAATTAACGTCATTGTCTTTCGCGCGATTCAAATCATTCAGGTAGCTTTCGAGTGTGGCTTCCGACCAGGTATTGAATTGGGCCTTTCGATGCAAACGAAAACTGTCCGGATAATTTTGACAATTGGCCTTCTCTTGAGTCGGAACCGTCAAAAACATCTCCAACTCTATTTCGACAATCTCTTGAATCAATTCATTCTTGGTTTTCATATCTTCCTCTCCATCTGCATTATGCGCCTCGCGCCCCTTGGCCCGTCATTTTATCTCGCCATAGTCAAAGACGATGGTGGAAACCTTCAGGCGACGGCAGCCGAGCCACGCGCCTTTTCCTATGAAACCACCCAAAACCTCCCCCCTAATTCCCGATCCTTGATCTTACCATGAATATGATGGGCGTGGTCTAATAAAAAATCGCTATCCGAATCGGAGAGTCCCTGATTGTGAAGCTCCTCAATAATCAAGGCGCAGATTCCTTCA
This sequence comes from Deltaproteobacteria bacterium, assembly GCA_016930835.1. Taxonomy (GTDB): domain Bacteria; phylum Desulfobacterota; class DSM-4660; order Desulfatiglandales; family HGW-15; genus JAFGGA01. Next base: position 11,964 of record JAFGGA010000090.1, on the reverse strand, counting down.
ATGGCACTTTTCTTTTCATCCATATCCGCCAGGTTTATCAGCATGGAAATCATCCCATATATCTTTTCGCCTAAAACAGGGAGCCCTCTTACGGCGCGATGCATCCATTTATAAAACGGAGCATATTGCTTATTGAAAAGAAAAATCAATAAAAAAACGTCCATACAAAACTGTGTTTCCGCGTAGAGCGCTGCAAACCGTTCATTTCTTTTTAAAGATCTTTCAAAGTTATATTGACCGGCCTGGGATGCGGTCATACACCGAGAAGCCATTTTCTTTAGGCGGACATCCTCAGGATAATAGCCTAAAAGAGAATCTCGCCGTTTAGAGAAATCACCCAAAGGATCGAAAAACACCCTTCCGTTGGTGCAGAGGGCCAAGGACTGCTCCGGTATCGCTAACCACTCCTTATTCGTTGCAGGAGGGTGATTCAGACCGGTGTATCTCCTATAAAAATCCGTCGTCGCGCATGCCCCCGTACGTGTCTCTTCTCCAGGACTTACAATGCGCGGCCCAAAGCCTCTATAGATCTTTGGCAGTCTTTCATATTCCTCTTGGATCCGTTGCCCAATCTTTAAAGCATCTTCGTCTGTGAGCCATATACAGAATCCAGGTCCCCAATCATGATCTCGTGATATCTCATCATCAAAACCGAAGCATTCGGAACCCGGTCCCACGAACCCGACGGCCAAACGATTCATATTATCGCTGAATTGGCCTTCAAGCATCGGGGCACCATATTCATAATAATAGGCCTCGGCCAGATCAAGACCTTTCATACGTTTGATATCCCCAAAGCATCTTGAAGGTTTTGAATATTTTGTTCGGTATATCGGGCCTTTTCTTCACTTTTCAGATCCAGATAAATCGGAAGAGATCTTTGATACCATGATAGGGCCTCTTCTTTTCGGTCTTCCATGGCATGGATATAGGCAATATTGGTGGATTGATCCGCTATGGCTTCCTGAATGCCTAAAACTTCATACAACGGAAGAGCCTTTTCGTAATTTTCCAATGCCTTCTTGTAATCTTTCATGTCTCGACATGCGGATCCCATATTACCCAACTGCTGTGCCATATGTAGCTTGTCTACAATACGCTCGGCATTGGAGTAGGCCTTTTGAAAACAATCCAATGCCTCATGAAACCTCCCCGACATGGCCTGAAGAAGCCCCATATTATTCAATATGCGGATCATGGCTTCATCATCCCCAAGTTGTTCAAAAAGTTTCGCTATGACCTTATAGGTATCAATAGCCCTGTCAAATCGATTGGTCAATCGATAGATCTCTGAAACCACCTGTAGCTGTGCCGCTTGATCTTTAAGATTCGAGTCCTTTTCATAAAGGTCCGCGGCCTCCAGAAATAATGAAAGCGCTTTTTCATGATTTCCGGCTTTCATCAGCGCATGACCTTCTTTCACTAATGTTTCCGCCTGAGATGGCTTTTCATGAGAAGACATAATAAGCTCCTTTTTATTTTTTTGATGTAATGAAGAGAATGATAACATTTATTTTCCTTGATATCATCCCATATTTATGTCATTTTATCAAACACCAATGAGCTTACATGCGAACATAACGCGGATATCTGCCCTTTGAAAAAAATTACGAAGAAGGTATGATTTTAGATTTTTGAAAAAGTTTGGTCAAATTCATAGATTCCGCGATCAAGTCGCGGAATGACCAATATAATTCTCGGTTACGGAACAGTAACTTGTCATTTCTGTTTTCTGCCCGTCATTCCGCGACTTGATCGCGGAATCCAAAGTTGGGGTTTTGAAAAGATCTAAATTGTTACCGGAGAAGTTATTTTAGGGTAGAAAAAAGTTCACTATTTGACGATCTCGAAAAAGACATCCCCCGGTCCCGTATCAAGTACGGAATAGACTGCGGCCGGAGGCTCGCATCCCTGCAGCTACTTGAAAATACTGAATTCCGGCTTCTCTGGAATGACGGAACAGATCCTTTCCCGGGTTTTACGAGATCATCATTGTCGGACTAGGATTAATGGATGAACACTAACTATAAAAAAATTGAACCACTTAAAAGGAGATCCCGTGATGAACATAAAAAATCGATTACAGGGCAAAAAAATACTCATCGTTGATGATGAACCGGATGTCCTCGAGACATTGGAGGAACTGCTCACAATGTGCAAGATTGAAACGGCATCCACTTTTGACGAGGCGTGGAATCTTTTGGGGACCCATTATTATGATCTTGCTATCTTAGATATCATGGGTGTACAGGGATACCGGTTACTGGAATTGGCTAATGAGAGAGAAATTCCCGCTGTTATGCTGACGGCCCACGCCATGGACCCAGATAATGTCGTCAAGTCTTTCCATGAAGGAGCGGCCTATTTCCTGCCAAAGGATGAAATGGCCAATATAGTCTCCTATCTAAATGATATTCTTGAAGCCAAGGAAAAAGGGAAAAGCACATGGGAAAAATGGCTAGAGAGGCTGGGCGCCTTTTTCGACGCCCGATTTGGACCGGATTGGCAAGCGAAAGATAAGGAGTTTTGGGACAAGTATATGTATATGTAAATTCGCCATGCTTCGCGTGGCGAATCAATTACCCGAGTGGTATTGCACGAAAAATAATTTATCATTCATTTATATAAAAACCTAGAGCCGCCCTCTGCGCCTTGCGCCTCTCCGCAGAACATACAAATCGTTTACAAGCAGCGGTGCCTCGCTTGTTCAATTGAAATTCGGATTCTATACCCTTATACACGCCACTTGATGTCCTCCACCTTTGTCCAGAAGGGGAGGAACCGTCTCTTTACATTCCGGGATGGCCATGGGACAGCGCGGATGGAAATTACATCCGGAAGGCGGGCTCAACGGACTCGGAACTTCACCCTGTAAAATGACGCGCTCCCTTTTTTCCTCTAAAAATGGATCGGCCACGGGAATGGCTGATAACAGTGCCCGGGTATAGGGATGCAGGGGATTGTCATAAAGATTTTTCCGATCCGTAACCTCTACAATGCGCCCTAAATACATAACCGCGATCCGATCACTGATATGCCGGACCACGGCAAGATCATGGGCTATAAAGAGATAGGTCAGGCCGCCTATTCTGTCCTGCAATTCCTCTAAAAGATTTATGATCTGGGCCTGAATGGAGACATCCAGGGCCGAAACAGGTTCATCACAGATGATCAAGGATGCCTTACTGGCAAGTGCCCGGGCTACCCCGATACGCTGTCTTTGACCGCCGCTGAATTCATGGGGCACTCGATCCATCATACTGGGATCCAAACCGACAATTCGGAAGAGTTCCTCCACCCTTTCTTTATAGGCTTGTTTGTTTGCAGCCATATTAAAAATCTTTAAAGGTTCTCCCACAATACTACCCGCACTTTGTCGTGGATCCAAAGAACCATAGGGATCTTGAAAAATGAGGGCCATTCGGCTTCTGACAGGCCTGACCTGGCTTTCGGGCAATTTGGAAATATCCTTGCCGTCAAAAACAATCCGGCCTGCCGTGGGGCGGTATAGCCGCATGATGCATCGCCCGACCGTGGTTTTACCGGACCCGCTTTCACCCACCAGGCCAAGGGTCTCTCCCTTCTTGATATAGAAACTAACGCCATCCACCGCCTTTACATCGGCGACTTTCCGACGTAGAAGACCACGGGTCACGGGAAAGTACATCTTCATTTCATTTACACTGACGATATTACCATTCTGATTTGGTGCCATTTTTTTACTCCCTATGGATATTTCGATTCATTCAAACCATGCGCCTTGCGACCTGCGCCATATATTGATACGTTTACGTCTCCACATAGCATGATACATAATGCTGGCCGTCAATGAGCCGAAGTTCAGGCCAAGGGTCATTATGACATCTTTCAACTTGGTACGGACAACGCGGCCGGAAGGCGCAGGTTCCGGGCATGTTCACCAGGTTCGGTGGCATACCCACGATGGGAACCAACTTGGTTCCTTCCTCTTCGTCAAGCCGAGGAACGCATTTGAGCAAGGCAATGGTGTATGGATGCCGCGGATTGCCGAAGAGTTCCTTGGATGTGCCTGATTCCACAATCCGACCCGCATACATGACATATAACCTTTGTGCATAGCGGGCCACCACACCCAGATTATGGGTCACGATAACGAGTGAAGCATTAAAGCGTGAAACCATATCCTTCATAAGTTCCAATAACTGCGCCTGTGTTGTGACATCCAGTGCCGTAGTGGGTTCATCAGCGATAATGATTCGAGGATTACAGGATAAGGCCATGGCGATCATTACCCTCTGACGCATCCCCCCGCTGAATTGATGTGGATAATCATCTAGTCGGTTGGCCCCATCCGGAATAGCCACCAAACTAAGTAATTCAGCGGCACGTTCCCTGGCTTTGATCGGCTCCATTCCGAGGTGGAGCTCCAGGCTTTCCGTCAGTTGACGACCAATGGTTAAAACCGGATTAAGAGAGGTCATGGGCTCCTGAAAGACCATGGAGATCTTGGCGCCTCGAATGGAGCGCATCTCCGGGCCTTTGGCTTCATATTGCAACAGATCCCGGCCCTCAAAGTGAATCTTACCCGCTTCGATCCGACCCGGCGGTGTTGGAATAAGCTGCATGACCGATAACTGGCTGACCGACTTGCCGCACCCGCTTTCACCCACCAGGCCGACGATTTCACGCTCATTAATATAATAAGAGACTCCATCCACCGCCTTGACCAGACCATGGTCCACCTTAAAATAGGTTTTAAGGTTTTCAACTTCTAATAATGCTGCCATTGAATCTTCCCCTTCATTTCATTTTTAAAGGTTATATTAATCATCTCATAAGAGTATTCATGGTTCGTCATCCTGAAAAGCCACTGGATTCCGGCCTTCGCTGGGAGTTGTGGACAATCATGAGACCGTTAATAATCAATGAATGCCCATCCTTCAATATCTTAACTCCCCTCTCCCCAACCCCCTCCCGCATGGGGAGGGGGATTAACGAACAAGCACTGGCTGATGGCTGAGTGCTGACCGCCTTTCGGCCCAGGGCCCAAGGCTGATGAAATGAATGTTCCAATTGGAAATGACTTATTTCCGGATGGAAACCTTTTATAACACACCTCTTAATCTTGGATCAAGCGCATCCCTCAGCCCATCTCCCACCATATTGAAGCTGAACACCACCAGCATAATGGCCAGGCCCGGAGCAAAGGAAAGGATCGGATGGGTCAACAAATATTGATACCCATCATTGACCATGGCTCCCCAAGCGGCACCGGGAGGCTCAATACCGATTCCCAAAAAGCTGAGACCGGCCTCGGCCAAGATCGTCAGTCCCATCATCATGGTGATGAGAACGATAAGCGGCGGAAAACAATTGGGCACCACATGACGAAACATGATGCGCATATTACCGGAGCCCATGGCCCGCCCTGCCAAGACATAATCATTTTCCTTGACCGATAGGACCTGTCCGCACATCAACCGGGCATAGGCCGGTATCAACCCGATGCCCAGGGCGATCATGATGTTCCTCAGGCCGCCTCCCAGCATCGCTGCAATAATCAGGGCCAGCAATATCAAGGGGAATGACATCATCGCATCGATGAACCGCATAATAACCGCATAAATCCAACCGCCGAAGTACCCGGCAATCAGACCCATGGTCATGCCGATGAAAGCGGCGATCCCTACGGCGACCAAACCAATCATCAACGATGTCCTGGTCCCATAAATAATTCGACTAAATGTATCCCGTCCCAGGGCATCGGTCCCCAAAAGATGTGCCCTGCTAGGTTGTTGTAGTACGCTGTTTAAGTCAGGTTGATAGGGATTATACGGGGCGACCCAAGGTGCAAAAACAGCTGCAAAAATAACTATCGCAATCACGACCATACCAAAGATCACGACACCTCTACTAAAAAATACCTTGGAAAAGCGCCGCCATTCACTTTTCCTGGGTGGTATTTGAATGTCTTCTGCAGGTGAACGATTTTCCTCCGTCATGTTCTTCCTCTCATCCATACCGAATTCTCGGATCCAACCAACCATAAGACAGATCCACCAGTAAGTTTGCAAATAATACGACAATAACGATCAAAAGGGTTACCCCTTGTACAATGGCATAATCTTGAGCAAGTACGGCATCCACGGCCAATCGGCCCATACCGGGAATATTAAATACGGTCTCGATCAGGACTGAGCCACCAAAGATATTCCGGAGCATCATACCCTTCAACGTAACAACCGGGATGAGGGCGTTTTTTAACGCATGCCGGAAAATGACCATACGTTCCCTCAAGCCCTTGGACCAGGCCGTCCGGATATAGTCCTGCCCCATCACCTCAAGCATACTGGAACGGGTCTGGCGTGCGCTTGACGCAATGGGGAAGATAGAAAGACAGAAAACCGGCATGAGGATCTTTCTGAAACTCAACCAGAAATTATCAAAGGGTGAAGTATAGCCCTGTACCGGAAGCAGCCCCAAATAAAGGGCGAATAAATAGATGAGCAATACACCCAGCCAGAACTGGGGAACGGTGATTCCCAGATTTGCCATGACCGTAACCCAGGTATCCACCCATTTCCCGCGCCTAACAGCGCTGATAATACCCAATGGAATACCAACGATAATGCTGATGGCAAAGGCCAATATACCCAAATAAAGGGTTATGGGCAGGCGATCGACAATATCGTTAATGACGGGGCCGCCATTGACAATGGACCTTCCAAAGTCACCTTGAACGACCCCCATCAACCAGTCCAGATACTGCAAAGCCATGGGTTTATCCAATCCGTATTCTTTCCTGAGTGCCTCGATCTCCGCTTCTGACGTGTTTGCCAGGTCATCCACGGTGATCAACATCAGGATCGGGTCTCCCGGCAGGAGTCGCATGGAAAAAAACACGATCATCGTGACAAGGATCAGGACAACAATAGATTGTAAGAATCGACGAATAATATATGTGGTCATCTACTTCCGTAACTCCATCTCGATATCAACACAATGAGCTATTAATTAGATCCATCCATGGATCCCCCCTCCCCTTGCGGGACGACTAAGGTGGAGGGGATTTGCATTTCTGGATGGGCCAGTTAGGATCAACATAAATCTACTTTTTGAAAATTTTTCATAAATAATTGGTGTCATTTTAGATTCTTGAAAAACTTGTCGCGAACCTATGGATTCCGCGATCAATTTGTGGAATGACCAGCCTGGTGTTCATCCATGAATCCCCCCTCCCCCCCCCTCGCGGGAGGGGCTTGGGGGGAGGGGATATGGGGCATTTATGGATGAGCACGAGCCTATTTTTTGGTTACGCGACTGTAAATGATCACCTCTCATTTTTGCGCGGTCATTCCGCGACTTGATCGCGGAATCCAGTCTTTTCAGACAGTTATATGGGCTCTGGACCCCGGCCGCAGTCTATCCAGTACTTGATACGGGACCGGGGTGACGACTTTTTAGGAGTTTGTCAAGCACTGGAGTGCTGGAGTAATGGAGAACTATTATATCCCAACACTCCAATACTCCATTACCCCAAGCTCAACGACCTTTTGCATCTGTTTGATCAATGCTTATACGCTATTAAAAGATACCGGGGATGATAAATCCGCGGCACCATTTTTAACTTATTTACTCTTCCAGGCCTTCTCCGTGGTCCAATCCGTCCACATCCCCCATGTCATATGTCCCGTGTCATAAACATTCTTTTGGTGGACATAGGCCCGACCGGTTGTATGAATAGGAATGATCGTTGCGTCATCATAAAACATTTTAGCCAATTGCTGCATCATGGCCGGATCCGGTTCCGTGGTTGCGGTGGACTTCTCAAGAAGGTCCTGGAATCCATCCGGTCTCTTCATAACCGGATACTGAACCCTTCTAACATTTTCTGAAAAATAAAAGTCATAGGTCTGGTTTGCATTGGGGTAGATTCCCAACGGTTGTCCCAGCATACCGTTATTCCAACCCTTCTCTCGATATTCGGTATATTTTGAATAAGGGACATTCTCCAGATCAACTTGTATCCCAACCGCCCCTAGATAGGCCTGCACTGCAACCCAGACATCCTTATCGGTCCCGAAGGCCATGGGAATCACCTTGGTCTGAAAACCCTTTGGATAACCGGCCTCAGCCAAAAGCTTTTTGGCCTTTTCAGGATCATATCGTCGACCTTGAAAGTTGGGGATGTGTCCCGGATTTCCGTCATAGATGATCTGATAGGAGGGATCCCAGAAACCGAATCCCCGGGCTTTAACAATGGCCTCACGATCAATGGCATAGGATACGGCCTCCCGCACCTTTTTGTTGGCAAACGGAGAATCGGGGTTTTTGCTATCGGGAAGCAGCACCACCGTGCCCTGATTGGCACTCAGTATCTTAAACCCTTCTTCCCTTAAATCCGCCGTCATCTTACCCGTATCAGCGCCCAGCACGTCGATCTCCCCTGCTCTTAAGGCGGCCACCATGGTCATGGAATCCTTGATGTAATGGAGTTCCAGGGCATCCGGATAAGGGAGACCCTTCTGCCAATAATTGGGGTTCCTTTTAAACTTGGTCACCACATCCCGTTGAAAGCTCTCAAAAATGTACGGTCCTGTACCCACGGGATGAAACATGCACCATTCCTCACCTTTTTCATCATAGGTCTTTTTGGACATCATGGCGCTGCCGGTCGCTGTCAAACCGGTTACGATAAAATTGTCCCATCCTTTCAGATTAATCCGTATGGTGTAATCATCGATCTTCTCCAAGGATGCCCATCTATCCGTACCGCGTCCCCTATGTTCTATTTTTTTCTGGAGATTCCATAATGCTACATCTGCATTGAAATCCGAACCATCCTGGAACTTCACGCCTTTCCGTAAAGGAATCGTCACGGACGATTTATCAGGCGCAACCTTATATCCTGTAGCCAATAAGGGATGGATGACTCCCGCACGATCTTGACGAAATAGAGACTCAATGGCCGGTCTCATGGCAAGAGAATCAGCCGCCCTGACCTCCCAATGGATCCCGATGGATCGGGTCGGTCCTTCCCGCTCCGCGTTTCGGAGCACACCGCCATATTGGGGTGTCGGTTCGGCCCCCAAATTGGAGACAGGCCCCACCAGCAGTAAGAAAACCGCGACCAAAACCAAAATGATTAAAACAACGCTTGAATCTTTCTTGATCCTCATGATAAGCCTCCTTCAGCTAAAGATTAGATGTTATGTTGCCCTTAATCATTATATGACACTTCGAGTTTTACCTATTCTGCTTTGGCTGATCCATTACGATAATAACCGATACTGGATACTAGATCCTGGATCTAATAAAAAATATCCAGCATCTAGTATCGAGCATCTTCTCCCTTTAAGTCATCTCATTATATCAGCGCCTCCAAATCACTGGCCAATTGCGGCGACTACCTCATAAAAAGCTCAAACCACACGAATCCCCATATTCCATACACGCCTTCCACATATTCGCGATTAAAAACGAGGCGTGGTTGCTTTTCATCCCGCGGGACCTGTAATAAAACCCAACCTTCACGGGAATCCCCGGGTATAAAGGATTCACCCATCAACCCCGGTTCCGGCTGTTTGAACACAGACGGCATTTCATAACGTGTCTTCCCATCGCTTGAAATAGCAATAAATTGCCCGTTCGTCAACGTATAAGGGGTCTCACCGAATCCTCTTCCCCGGCGATAATACCCAAAACCAATACGGACAAGGACGTACTCAAACCCGGAAGAAAGGGGACCATCCGTCACGCCTTGGTCCCGAACCTGATCCCATGCTTCCTGCCCTCGTAAAATCTCCAAAACGGTGATTTCCAGATCAAAGATCTCTGGGGCTGAATAGGCATCTCCACGTTCAATCTTGGTCTTAATGCTCACTCCCAAGGGTACGGGGGTAAGGTGAGAACTCCCGAGATCCAGGTTTGTGCTTATAATGTTACTCGTATTTTCCGACATTTATTTCCTTATTTCGTGCTTTCGTGATAAAATTTTTCGCTTTGCACCCTGCGCCATTCGCCCTGCGCCTTCTTCTTATCTCCAATCATCCACCGAAAAACTGCCGATGTGTCTCCAATCCCCAGCCTGCCAAAAATCATTGGTCCTTCCACCCACCACCAGCACACTGATTTCATCCGGATTGAGATACCGATGAACCTTCTCCTCCTTGGGCTGCTTGAGCCATGACGCATAGGGCTCAACACCTTTTTGGGCCGCGGGCAATGTAAGGCCTTCCACGAGGTGATATTTCCAATATTCTTCAAGTGTCAACAAGGAATTTTCATATACATATTGACTCAACGATTCCTTGGTCAAAAAACCTTCTCTTAATAGATCGTGGGCCACGATGGGGTCCAACAAGAGCCCCAAACCGCTCTTATAGCCGCCGGAAGGGAGGACCCACTGGGCCATTTGAAGGATGGCCTTATGCTTGCTCTCTTCAAATGTGTTTTTCCAATGCCAGATACCGTATCCGTGAAAGATACTCACGGCGCTCTCTTCCGGTTTAAAACCCTTTTGCACATGAAAGGGTTTCCAGCCTAAGGGCAGGCCTTCTTCATTTTCGGCAAAGGTCACATGATTATAATCAAGGGCATTTCCCTGGGACCCCCAATAAGAGAGATTAGGCACCCCTCCGGCCCCCAAATTCAGGGCCATTAATGTCGCAACCCGGCCAATAACGGCGTTTGCCTGGTTAAACGGGCTCATGGCCCCGCATCCGCTATTCATCCCGATCTCATCGCATATGGGTCCGTGCACGGTAATCATTCGAGCAAAAGACTGGGTGGATGAAAAGATCGCCGGCACCCCCGAAGCCGCCATAGCCAATATAACCGGCATATATTCCGGCCTGGCCCCGGCCATGACCGCGTTGGCCGCTACCTTCTCAACGTTGAAACGCAATGCTTCGTAACCGGCCCTTAACTCACCGACCAGTTCATCGGGCTTGTGGCTCGTACCCTTTAACATCTCCGCGACACGTTCCTCCGTAGGGAGGACAATGGGAAGGTAATCCGTGTAGATTTTTTCGAGGAAGAATTGTTGGAGATTCTCATCCGTATCCGGTCCCAGCAATCTGGGGACGGGCCTTTCATGCAATCCGGAATATTGTTCCTGTTCATTAAGAGGCTTGGTCAGGGCGTCAACGACCTCATCGATAAACGCCAAACCGCTGATAGGGTCACTCCCATTGATATAGTCCCGACATATGGATGCGGGAACCCGGGATGTGGGATGAGGAAGAAATGAGATGCGATGATGGGGCATACCGATCAGACCGGCATGCATCTTCACAAGGCTGTTAAATATCTCACCTTCCACCGGAGCGGTGGGGATACCCATCCTTTCCATTTTAGTGCAGTGCACGACGACCGCCGGCGCACAAGTGCTTCAATGTCCAACGGCCATAATCACCCCGTCGCCCTTTTCCTTGATCTCATTCCAAAGTCCTGGATCATCTTCGCCATAAGACCCGGCCTTATCCCGCAGGACAAAGGCGGTTCCGGGGTATTTTTCAGAAAGGATATTTTTGATTTCTTCAGAGACCTGGTGCGTGTAGGGCCAACGCACGTCCACAACATATATGGTTTTTCCGTCCAAAGTATCTAAACGCGGCGCCATGGGTATCTGCTGGATCGGTGGAAACTGACCGCGTGGATTGATTACTTGTGTCATTCTGTTTTTCCTCCTATCTGTTACCTTTTATCATTTGCGACCGAAAATGAATGTCCCACATAAAAAAGAAGCTTAACGCGCCACAACTGTAAAAAATTGCATCGCCCTCTTCTCTGATCTCACCTCGATAGAGACTTCAGCCATCACCAGTCAGGTTTCAGCCTGAGGCTCGTTTTTTTCGATTTATGCTGACAGAGCTGACGGCTGAACGCTGATTGCTATTACCTGAATCTTGCACCAATTATCGTAGCGAGGCGCCGAAAGCCTGACTATAAAGCGAAGTTGGAGTGATTTTGACCCGCAGGCAT
>JAFGGA010000089.1 GCA_016930835.1 Deltaproteobacteria bacterium | reverse complement strand
GAGGAAATTTGCGGCGAATTGTTTGGAAGATTGATAACTTAGATCAAATTAACACTTTTTCTGGAGTAGACAAACATCATAGGAGATACATTATGAACCTGAACCTTGATGTCTTAAAAATTGACCCCGAAAAAGAAGTGGAAAAATTATCCCGCTTTATCGTGGACCAAGTCAATACGATCTACCGGCGAAAAGGGATCATTGTCGGCTTGAGCGGCGGCATTGATTCAGCATGCATGGTTTCCCTTGCCGTCCACACCATAGGAAAGGATAAGGTCTTCGGCTTGGTCATGCCTGAGAGGGAATCCAACCCCATCAGCAGTGAATATGCTGTCAAACATGCCCGGAAATTAGGTATCGAATTTCGTGAGGTGGATATTTCACCCACGGTGGACAGTGTTGTCAAATATGACTGGCGTGATGAATACATCCAAAAGCTGGTCCCCGAATACCGGCCAGGATATCGCTATAACATCTCCTTACCCACGGATCTCCTGGACCGGGATTCGTTCAACTTTTATAATCTTCAAGTTCAACTGCCGAATGGAGAGATCAAAAAGAAACGCCTCAACCTGGATGGATTTCATGCCATTACATCCTTTGCCAATATCAAAATCAGGGCCCGCATGCTTCACCTTTACGCGGAGGCCGATCGCCGCCGCCTGGTGGTGGCCGGCACCACCAACCGCACGGAATATATTTTGGGTGATTTTTGCAAGTACGGTGATGGCGGAACCGACATGGAGCCCCTCTCGTACCTGTATAAAAACCAGATTTATCAGATCTCCGAATACCTCGATGTCATTCCCGAAATCATCGAACGGCAACCCAGTCCAGACACCTTCAGCCTCCCGGTCAGTGACCAGGAATTCTTTTTTAGGATCCCGTTCGACAAGCTGGACCATCTTCTTTTCGCCTGGGAGCACGACATATCCGTGGGAGAAACCGCAAAGGTATTGAACCTTCCGGAAGAATCGGTAAAAAGGGCCTTTAAAGATTTCACATCCAAAAACAACGCCACCGCCCATCTAAGGACCATGCCATATACGTTGGGGTGAAAAGAGTCATAGCTCAGCAAATATCCGGAAGAAGAACTGGCTGCGTATGTAAACACCTATTTAAAAGAAGAAATCCTTGCTGAGAGTTTGATGTGAAAGATACCCCCCTTTTCTCGATTTTTAAAGCCCATATCTTTATCCAATGGGGAAATAATGAATCTTACCAAACTGGCCAACGACTGCCAGGCACCCTCATCCACCGTTGCTGAGTATTTAACACTTTTAAATGATTTCCTAGGCGATTTCATGTTACCGGACCATAATCAAACCGTAATTTTATAATCAATCCTTTCAAATTGGTTTTGAAACGCTGCCAGCTGATCGCTGACCGCTAAAAGCTTCTGCAATTTCATTTGACTGCCCTATTGGAATCATTTATCCTGTTTTATTGTAAGAACGATTAATCATCTTCCTCTTTCTTAATTGGATATCCCTTCTCCATATCATTTAAGCCTTCTTCCAACCCTCCCCGCAAAGGGAAAGGTAGAAAAGAAAGTGCCGCAAAACAATCAGCCGAATGGCTAGGATGGTCATGTATGAAAAAACTATTGGTCTTTATCTTCATTATGGTTTGTTTCGGACTCATTGGCTGGAAGGTGTACCAAAAAGTGTCTGCCATGGAAAACAGCCCATCAAGACCTCGACCGGCCGCTATCCCCGTCCCTGTCCATGTCGAACCGATCCGAAAAACATCCGTCCGGGAGGTGATTTCTTTTACAGGAACATTATACCCGAGATCACAATTCATGGTAGCGCCAAAAGTGGGGGGACGGCTTGAGAGCCTTTTGGTGAATATCGGGGATTACGTACAACAAGGGCAGCTCATCGCCGTTTTGGATGATGATGAATATGTCCAACAGGTGGACCAGGCCAAGGCCGAGCTGGAAGTGGCCGAGGCCAAAATAGAAGAGAGCCGGAGCGCCCTGGATATTGCACGCAGGGAGCTTGAAAGAGCCAAGGAACTACGACAAAAAAATATCGCGTCCCAATCCGCTTTTGACGCAGCCCAGGCAAAATATAATGCCCAGGTCGCCATCTTAAAAAGCACCGAGGCCCAATACGCACAAAAGGAGGCCTCTTTAAAGGCGGCCCAAATCCGCCTTTCATATACCCGGATCCGCGCCTCCTGGACGAATGGGGATGAATTCCGGGTGATCGGGGAGCGTTTTGTGGACGAGGGCGCCCTTCTTTCTCCCAATGCCCCTATCGTGTCTATCCTGGAATATCATATCTTAACCGCCGTAGTACATGTCATTGAACGCGATTACCCGAAGATCCGAACCAACCAGCAAGCCCTTGTCAGCACCGACGCCTTCCCTGGGAGAAGCTTTAACGGCAGAGTCATCCGGGTGGCACCCATCCTAAAAGAGAATTCCCGCCAGGCAAGGGTGGATATAGAAGTCCCCAATGAGGGCAACGTCCTCAAACCCGGCATGTTTGCCCGTATCCAAATAGAACTGGATCGGCATAACCATGCGACCGTCGTCCCCATGACGGCCCTGGTTAAAAAAGGCGGCGTTCAAGGGGTTTTCATGGCCGACACGCAGGAAAACAAGGCCGGTTTTGTACCGGTGACGCTGGGAATCATTCAAGACGATTTGGCCGAAATCATCAAACCACCCCTCAATGGTCTGGTGGTGACCCTGGGCCAACACCTGCTGGAAGACGGATCCGCCATTTTATTGCCCGAAACAGGACTGGAAAGACAACAGATTCCCAAAAAAGCAAGCGCCCCCGATAATCATCAAGGAGGGCGCCCATGAGGCTCTCGAATTTCTCTGTCCACCGGCCGATCTTTACGGTTATGGTGATGCTGGTGGTAATTATCCTTGGGGGTATCTCTCTAACGCGTCTACCCATTGACTTAATGCCTGATATTACCTATCCCACCCTGAGCATTATTACTACTTATGAAAATGCCGCACCGGATGAAATAGAAGAATTGGTCACCCGCCCCATCGAGGAGGCCATGAGCGCCGTCCCCGGAGTTGATGAGGTCTCATCAGCATCAGCGGAAGGTGTCAGTCGAGTCCGCATATCCTTTACCTGGGGGACGGACCTGGATGCCGCCTCAAACGATATCAGGGACCGCCTCGACCGTATCCTGCCCCGTCTGCCGGATGAAATTGATCGACCGATATTATTTAAATTCGATCTGGCCAATTTTCCTGTTCTGGTAATAGGTGCATCAGGGGAAATGGATCCCATGGAGATGCGCCGGATTATTGACGAACGGATCAAGCACCGGATTGAACGTATCCCGGGTGTGGCTGCATTGGATGTCATCGGAGGGCTAAATCGTGAGATCCACGTTAATCTCTCCGCAAATAAGATAAAGGCCCTGGGCTTGTCCCTGGATAAGATACTGACGAGGATCAGGGCTGAGAATGTAAATATCCCGGCAGGTCTCATGGATCGTGGCAACCTGGAGGTCATGATCCGAACACCCGGAGAATATGAAAGCCTGGATGAGCTCGCCGATACTATTGTTTCGGTTCGTGAAGGTGTCCCCATACAGCTCAAAGAGATCGCGACCGTTGAAGATTCATGGGAAAAGGTCACCCGGATCGTTCGCGTCAATGGACGGCCCGGGATCCGCCTTGCCGTGAATAAGCAATCCGGCACCAACACGGTTGAAGTGGCCAAAGCGGTTCGCCAGGAGATTGAAAAAATCAATCAAGATGTTCCCCAAATCGGTCTAGATACGATCCTGGATACTTCCGAGTACATACAACAATCTATCTCCAATGTCGGTTCATCCATTTTTTACGGCGGTCTATTGGCCATTATCGTTCTGCTCTTTTTCCTTCGTAACATCAGCAGCACGGCCGTTATTGCCACGGCGATACCCATTTCCATAATAGGCACTTTTGCCCTGATGTATTTTGGCGGACTTACCCTGAATCTCATGACCCTGGGCGGCCTGGCCCTGGGAGTCGGTATGCTGGTGGACAATTCCATTGTTGTGTTGGAAAACATTTATCGTATACGGGAAACAGGGTTGGCCTCAAAAGATGCCGCTATTCAAGGCAGTGAAGAGGTCAGCGCCGCCATCATCGCCAGTACCCTGACAACCCTGGCCGTATTCATGCCGCTTATTTTCATCCGAGGCATGTCGGGCGTGATGTTCAAACAATTTTCCTATGTGGTCAGCTTTGCCCTTGCCTGCTCATTGGCAGTGGCCTTGACGATGATCCCCATGCTCTCTTCCAGAATTACGGACCCGGCATATACAAAGGGATCGACCACCACTCCCACCCTGAGGCGTAGGATCTATCTTTTAAGCGGCCTATTTTTCAAGGAATTGGAGCATATTTATATCCGGATCCTCCGATTTGTATTAAACCACCGAATCCTCGTGATCGTCACCTCCATACTGCTCCTCATCGGGAGCCTGCGTCTGGTTCCCTATGTGGGCTTCGAATTCATGCCCACCACGGATGAAGGTGAAGTTCGAGTATATGCCACCGGTGAGGTGGGGACACGATTGGAGATCCTCGACGAGATATTTCACAAGATAGAAGCCATCGCGAATAAGGAGGTCCCGGAGATAAAAAATATCGAGACCTTTATCGGAAGTTCGGGTATGGGCACAAGAGGCTCGCACACCGGCCAGATAAGAATGTCGCTGGTACCCCAGGCTGAAAGATCCCGTTCCAGCGAAGAAATCGCCAATGATTTACGTAATCAACTGACGGGGATCCCCGGTGTCCAGATTCGAACCCGGGCCGGTCAAGGCCTGTTTATATTAAGAATGGGATCTCAAGGTGATGATCGAATCGAGGTGGAGATCCGCGGACATGACCTTGAACGGGCGGAAACACTGGCCAAACAGGTCGAAGGTACCGTGACAAGCGTTGATGGAATCACGGATACGCGCATCAGCCTTGAGTCAGGAAATCCCGAAGAACTCATCATCGTGGATCGACAAAAGGCGGCGTCCATGAAAGTGACCGTTTCGCAGATAGCCAATGCCCTGCAAACCATCCTCTCCGGGACGCGGGCCGGCAATTATCGAGAATCAGGCAATGAGTATTCGATTCTGGTACGGGTTGACCGGTCCGAAGGCATGGACCTGAGGGACATACTGGATCTAACCGTCACCAACGAAGACGGCCAACTGGTTGTTCTGCGCAACGTAGTGGATATCCGCCCGCGGACAGGTCCGGTCGTAATCGAACGAAAAGACCAGGAAAGGATTGTAACAGTATCGGCCAATTTTGCGGGACGGGATCAAGGCGCCATCCTCAGTGACCTGAAAGCGGCATTTCGATCCATTCCCATCCCCTCCGATTTCAGCATCTTATTCGGCGGGGATTATGAGGAACAGCAAAGAGCAAACCAAGAACTCCTGCTCAGTTTTATTTTAGCTATCATACTTGTTTACATGGTATTAGCATGTTTATATGAATCATTACTAGACCCTGTAATCGTAATGTTTTCAGTTCCACTTGCCATAATAGGTGTTATTCTGATCCTTATGCTAACCGATACTACCTTTAACATACAAACGTATATCGGATGTATTATGCTGGGTGGAATCGTGGTCAATAACGCCATCCTGTTGGTCGACCACACCAATCTCCTTTATCGACAGCGGGGTATGCCCTTGCAAGAGGCCATCATGGAGGCCGGACGAAGGCGATTGCGACCCATCCTCATGACCGCTTCCACCACCATGCTGGCGCTAGTCCCTCTGGCCATCGGCGCCGGTGAAGGCGGCGAGGCCCAGGCCCCCATGGCCAGGGCCGTCATCGGTGGTCTGTTCAGCTCGACCTTTATCAACTTGATCGTCGTACCCGCGGTTTACTCGCTCTTTAGTGGAAGAAAAAAGAAGAATACGACGACTTAAATCTTTAGGCCTTAACTTAACATGTATACAGCTTTAAAACTCATGTCTTTTTTCGTCATTCCGGCAAAGGCCGGAATCCAGGAAAACAGCGATGACGATACAGCCTGCTGTTTATATTTTAGCAAGCAAGAAGAAAGGCACACTATCATATTCGTGTGGCCTTAAATCTGATAAGGGGAATATGGGAACATAAAAACAATAAAGTAGCAGGATTTACGAAACATTAGAATATTCATCAACTAGTCTGATACGAACTGCATAAAAACATGGAATCTGCGGCTTTACGCGAAAAAAGATTGAAAGATTGGAAACGATAATGAAATTTGGACTTCATTGAAAGCATGAATCCCTATTGGCATGATTTATATGATTCTATGATTTAACTGGATTCCGGCCTTCGCCGGAATGACGAAACGAATCATGAAACAACGATTCAACTCTGAAGAAAAAGGGAATGACCGTATCAAGGCATTTTTTAGAATATTATCTAGCTTTTTTATCTCATGCCCATACCTCCACCATCAACAGGAAAAGAACAATTCAAACTTGCCATACTTTTAAAGGACGCCATCCTGAAATCATACGATCCTGAGGCCATTATCTTATTCGGTTCTTTGGGCCGTGGAGATGCCGACGAGTTCAGCGATGTGGACCTTTTCTTGATTATGGAAACACGGCGGGACGTGAATGGTCTTGGCACGGAAATCAGCGATTATCTAAACCCGATCACCGATCATAAACACATCATCGTTCGAACTCCTTACGATGTCTTCCGTCAGCAGGATGTCCCGGGGACCATTGTTTTCTCCGCGATGCAAGAAGGGTATACTCTGTTCCAAAAAGCAACATGGAAATGGCATAAATCCCGGATCGACACCTACAATGAACGGAAATTTGAGGTCATTCGCCAGGAATACATACAGACGGCCCATGAATTCCTTTCCCAAGCCGAAGCATCACTCCTGAAAGGATCCTTTTTCCGTTGCCGTGATCAAATGCGATTCGCCGCCATAAAGGCTATTAAAGGCATTTTCGTGAAGCATGATATCCATCCGCCAAGAGATACGGATCTCATATCCCTCATCAACCAGACCAAGGACCTTGAGCCGAAACTGGAGAAAGATGTGGAATTTTTACAAGAACTCAGCGACTATATCCCGATCAACAACGGCCCTTCGGCAGGTCATAAAAGCAGCAAGATGCTTCAAAAAACAACTCGATTTGTAATCGATCTTTTTACAATTTATGGAACGGGTCCCAGATAAGAACATCTTCGTATTTCAAGTCTGGAAACTGAACGATGAAAGCCAGCAGTTCTCCCATTTGACATATCCTTCCCAATATCCTATATATATTATCTTGTAACACTTTAGTTATTTTCAAAACATCTAAACAACTGGATTCCGCGATCAAGTCGCGGAATGACCTGTCTACCGAGTCGGGCGCGGCGCATGCAGGCAGAAAAGGGGAAATCATAAGGAAAAATAAAATGCGTGCTTCATAAAGGTATAGCAATAGTAAAATCAAAGGTCATTCCGCGACTTGATCGCGGAATCCAAGCCTTGCATCTCATCATTGTCAAAAGGCTAAACAGTTACAATTTTCAAAAAAAACAAAAGAGACCAATCGTCCACTTTACAAGAGAGGACCTGGTCAGCCTTACTGTCAAAAAAAATCACTTTCACCGTCACTGCAATCCGCGATCGTAAAGCGCGACGGATTGCCTTTCAAAGAAATGATTGGAACTTTTTGAAATAAGGCATTTCGGAAAATACGCATTTTTGTCATTCCGGCCTGCCTGTGCGTGTCTGCACGCAGACAGGCGAAGGCCGGAATCCCGTCTTCTCAGATAGTTATATGGACCCTGGTCCCCGGCTGCAGTCTATCCCTTACTGGATATGGGACCGGGGTGATGACTTTTTACGAGTATGTCAATGATACCTTTTCAAAGTTTATATTACTCTTTCATTCCCATTCCGTATATCGAGTTGGAATGATTTTTTAAATCCTTTCTGATAATATATTATCTGCAGGTCAAACATGGGTTTATGACTCTCAAGAAAAACGGTATCTACCTCAGGATATCCCCCTCTTCTTACGTGTCAGGATGTTCTTTTCCCCTGGCGGAAGGGGTTAGGGGAGGGGGAAAAGGAGCTTCGCACCATGTCAAAAAAATATGACTTCACAAATAAGGTCGCCATTGTCACCGGCGGCGGCAAGGGAATCGGTAAGGCCATCGCCTTGGGCCTGGCCGAATGCGGCGCCAAGGTTGTCCTGGCGGCCAGGGACAAAGAGGCGCTGGATCAAACGGCTGATGAGATCAAACAAAAGGGGGGCGAGGCGTTGGCCCATGTCGTGGATCTCATGGATACAGCCCAGATTGATAGACTGGTCGAAACCACCGTTAGCACTTATGGTCGTATTGATATCCTCATCAACAATGCCGCCCGAAGCTACTTAAAACCGCTGATGGACCTTCGAGAGGATGGATGGGACAAGATCTTCGGGACCAATTGCAAGGCCGTCTTTCTACTCAGCCGTGGTGCGGCCCGCATCATGAAGGAAAAAGGCGGTGGCAGGATCATCAACATCACCACCATCGGCGCGGTCCGGGGCGGAACAGGCATGGCGGCCTATCATGCCAGCAAGGCCGCATTATCCATGCTCACCAAATGCATGGCCGTGGAATGGGCATTTATGAACATCAACGTCAATGCCGTGGGCCCGGGCATCACCAAAACTGCCTTCAGTCAGCCCCTTTGGCAGAATCCTGAGATGGAAAAGATGATCACCGGCAAGATCCCGAAAGGGAAGATTGCAGAACCGGCCGATATCGTCGGGCCGGTCCTGTTCCTCTGTTCCGAGGATGCCGATTATATCACCGGAGAAACCATCTATGTGGATGGCGGGGCGTTGGCTAATTACTAACAAGGGGGGAGTGAAAAAATATCAGTATAAATCTTCATCCCTTGCGGGATCTTCGATAACTATTTTGAACACCTTAAGTGAATCGTCATACCGGCGAAAGCCGGTATCCAGAAATCTCTCTTCGCCCCGGTTGAATGTCAACTTAATTTATACGTTTATTATAGCCAAAAAAAATGAATTTCGATTTACATCCAGAAAAATATGACTTCACTGAACACAAGCCGTTTGAAGTGGGCCTGATTCGTTTTGATCAGAGAGTCAGAGAATTATGCCAACAAAACAAATGCGGCCATTACGGGAAAAACCATATGTGTCCGCCGGCCATAAAAGAGATGGTTGAATGGAAGCAGGAGATCCAGTCATTTGAAAACGCCGTTATCGTTACAAAGCTCTACCCTACTAAAGGCAGTTTTGACATGAAGGGGATGTTGGAGGGTGCAAGGGAGTTCGGTAAAACACTCGGCCGATTAAAAGAAGACATGGAAAAAGATTATCCACAAAAAAGAAAAATGGTCCTGGGGGCCGGTCCCTGTTTATTGTGTAAGGAATGTACATTAATGGACAACAAACCCTGCCGGTTTCCGGACAAGGCTTTTCCTGCAGTAGAAGCCTGCGGTATTGATGTGATGAGCCTCAGTAAAAGTACGGGGGTAAGATACAATAACGGCAAAAATACAGTGACATATCTGGGCGTTATTCTATATTGACTGTTTAGGTGAGTAAATTTGCTATAATAACTTTTTCCAAGTAAAGAATTCTATGACGACACCCACAGCCTTTCAAGATCTAATTCCCCATAACCATTGTTTCGGGTGCGGCCCCTTGAATGAAAAAGGGCTGCAAATCAAGAGTTATTGGGGAAAGGACAATGAATCCATTTGCATATTTCATCCCTCCCCCCATCATTCCGCCGGGCCTCTAAAATATCTGAACGGCGGCATCATCGCCACCATCATGGATTGTCATTGCGTGTGTACAGCCATGGCCAAGGCCTACCAGATGGCCGGCAGACCCATCGGAGAAGGGGAACAGCTATGGTATGCGACCGGAGGGCTGGAAGTCACCTATAAGAAACCCGTGGCCATTGATAAAGCGGTGACATTAACGGCTGTCATCACCGAGGTCAAAGAAAAAAAGATGATAATCACCTGCGACCTCATCTCGAACGACGAGATTTGTGTCACAGCCAAGGTCGTGGTCGTTAAAGTCCCTCCGGGATGGTTTGAATAGCCGCCTTCATAGGCTGAGATCTAATTATTTGATACCCAGCTTGCTCGAATTTGAGTTGGGACTTGTGAAAGAGTACTCAGAGATGGGCCATTTCGAGCCTTCTAAGATGTTTATTCTATTTTGAGACTGTTAATAATGAGTCTATATAGACACCTTATTTTTCCTCAGATCCTCTTTGCAGATCTTTCCAGACCCTGTTTTCGGAAGAGATTCAATAAATGATACGATCTTCGGTGTTTTGTAACCCGCAATGTGCTTCTTACAGTAGGCAATGATCTCTTCGCCGGTTGCCGTCTGCCCGGGAATAAGAACCACTACCGCCTTTATCACCTCACCCCACTTTGGATCGGGGACACCAATGACGGCAACCTCGAGTATAGCCGGATGGGAATAAAGCACATTTTCCACCTCAACTGAATACACATTTTCTCCTCCGGTTATGATCATATCTTTTTTACGGTCAACGATGTTAACATAACCCTCCCTATCCATTACGGCCATATCACCCGTATATAGCCAGCCATCCCTGATGGCTTTGGCGGTTTCTTCGGGGCGATTCCAGTATCCTTTGGTAACAATGTCTCCCCTGACAATTATTTCTCCGACCTCTTTATCGTCCGGCTCGACCTCGGAACCGTCCTCACGGACAACTTTCAACCGAACGGCTAAAAAGGGCCTGCCTGTCTTGGCCATGTAAACGAACTGTTCATCAGGCGAAAGATGTCTGAGGTGATCCTTAAGGATGGACAGCGTCAGGTAAGGGCTGGTTTCGGTCATCCCATAGGTCTGTATGTAGGCACATTTGAACACCTCCATGATCTTCCTGACCACTTCCGGAGCGATGGGTGCACCGCCGCTCAAAATGGCCCTGAGACTTGAAAAATCATAGGACTCCACTCCCGGGCTGTTGATCAGCATATTGAGCATTGTGGGAACCATATTGGTAATCGTAATCCTCTCATCCCGTATGGCAGACAAAACAACAATGGGATCAAAGTCAGGGATCAGGATATGCATGCCGCCTACCCAGGTTATGGCAAAGGTGGCCCAGGCATCAGCAAGATGGAACATGGGGGCAACATGTATCCACCTATCCTCATCTTTCAATGCAAGTTCGGCAATGGCTGCAAGCGAATGGCTGCAAACATTTTTATGGGAAAGAATCACGCCTTTGGGTACCCCTGTTGTCCCGCTTGTATAATAGAGATGGGCAATATCCTCATCGTTCGATTCCGCGGCACGCACCGGATATGCCGGTGCCTTCTTAAGAGATATTTCATAGTCTGAAGCTTGAGAAAGGCCCGGCAGATCGCCATCTCCAGTCCAGACAACCTTTTCCATCTTTATGCCCAGCTCGTTTAAAGATACCACCTGCTCCTGAAAAGATTTCTCAGATATCAGGAGTCTTGCTCTGGAATCTTTTAATATAAAGGCGAGCTCCTTGGGCGATAACCGGTAATTCAGGGGGTTCAGTATCGCACCCAGTTGACCAACCGCGAAATAGGCTTCCATATATTCATGGCTGTTCCGGTGAAGGATCGACACAGTATCGCCTTTACCAATGCCACATTTCGCAAGATAGTTGGCTAGCCGGAAAACACGATCACCAAATGCCCCGTAAGTAAATCTCTTTTTGCCGGACACAATAGCCTCTTTATCCCCATACAAATTGACGGCTTTCTCTAAGATAAAAGGAATATTCATGAATCAACTCCATTCACGACTTGTCCGTCTCATTACACAAATCGAGGTATTTTAAAAAAAATTTTCATTTTGCTTTCCTGTTGAGAGGTTAGAACTTCCAGCTAGATTTTCACTAGCCCCGTGGTATTTCGAGCCCACATAGCGGTGCATACTGTTTCATGGGTATTCTTTATGCTCATAGAGAATACTTTCCGAATAATTCGACAATATCAGCATAGGATACCCTATCGGTTTTCTTATTCACGCATAGATCCCAAAGTTGTGTAATGAAAGGTTCAGGATAATATGTGCCTAGTAAATTTTCAATTTTGGCATATAATTCCTCTGTCGTCAGCGGTTTTTCCGGCTCGCCTCTGGGCATGGTTGTATGCTTATTAAAAGAGCCACCATTTTCATAATCTATCCGGATACGTGCACCCCTTTCCCTTGGATAAAGGGAGTTCATCCTTTCATCGGGATGGATCCTGATTTTCGCGATAATTTTTTTTATATTTTCATCATGGATTTGCTCTGTGCGATAACTCTGCAAGGTAACTTTACCGTCCCGAAGGACCCTAGCAAAAGCATAGGGCATGCTGAACATTGCTTCATCAAAATTTTTCGGATAAAAAATATTTCCAACCTCTGAAATCGCAATATCATAAGTATAAATGTTTATAACCTTAATATTATCTATTGAAAATCCGGGCGCTTTTCGGGCTTCCAGGCCAAGATCAAGCACAGGATGACAATGACGGCAGGTAGGATACAATTTGGTATAGGTGAACATGATTTCCCATCGGAAGCCAAGATCAGAAATGATATCATCTAAAGAAAAATTATCGGTCATTGCCTTCAGCCAGCCATGCTTCCCCTCAAATATGGAACGAGGACTTTTAGCTCCCAGTTTAACCAGATCTGCCGCCAGCACTCCTGCCGAAGCGGATTTACCGGGCTGAATAGGTTTTACTGCGGGATGCTCATGTAACATTTCCTGCAGACCTGCGCTCTGCAATCCACCCAGTGAAATGGCATATGTCATATCAGTGCTATTTAATTTCATCAAACTTGCACAGGCCCCTGCGGCCCCTATGGATCCGCATGTTCCAGTGGAATGAAACCCTCTCCTCAAATGAGAAGGGTTTATAGCGCGGGCTATACGCAACATGATGTCATAGCCTACAATGATTGCCAAAAGAATATCTTGAAAGCTTTTACTGTTTCTTTCGGCAATCGCGAGGACCGCCGGGATGACTGAAACAGCAGGATGAGCTGTTCCAAAACGATGCCCGTCATCCAGCTCAACCGCATGAGACATCACCCCCATGGAAAAGGCGGCGTGAATAGCCGGGACCTTTTTTTGTACACACAGGATTGTTGATTCCGGTGTTCCCCCGATGCCTAATACGTATCCGTTGATCACGGGTGTTAAATCACCCTTTTTATAACCAACACAAAGCGTAGCCAGAAAATCAATCAGTGAAAACCGGGCTTTGCTGATAACCGTATTGTCGATTGCATCATATTTAAGACTTGAATAAAAGGTCGCCAGTTTCTCTGCAATGGTTTCCGAATTTAAATCCATAAGTTACCTTTTAACATTTATCAATACTATTCAATGACCTGTTGATGATTTCTTTTCATCAAATCCATCACTGCGCAATTACTTACCGGTAGCGAAATATTCATGGATCAAACGGATCCTCAAGTGTAAAAAAGGGTCGATCGTCTATCGATATCAACAGTCTTATCATTGAATAGACATCATGTTTGCCTGAAAGCTTATATTTTCTGGACCCCGGCTTTCGCCGGGGTGACGGCTAAAGGGAATAGTGCTTTGTCATTCAGGACGTGATCCGGAATCCATGGATTTTATGTTTAACCTTTTTTGAAGCCCTTTACTACATAGATTATTTGATTTCCGAAATAATGGATAAGGATAAAAGAAACAACGATCAAATTTTCACCCTCAAGGCACGGGTACCTCCAAATCCAGAAGGGGCGGGTATTGCTGGCAGCCGAATATATCCGGATCACCCGGGCTGCCACTGGGCTGTTCGCGTTTTATCGTAAACTTGATTGCGTAGGCTGGATCAAACTCCAAAAAATCACTTATGCGACTCTCGGGTACCCCAAAAAGTTTCGCGACGGTTTCCAGGGTGAGCGCCTGGCTCTTTTTCACCAGTTCGTAATTCTCCTTCTCATTGAAAATAATATCGAATGTAATCCGGTCCGTTCCCGCATTTTTACTCCGTATGGTCTTAGCAAGTTCCACAAGCTTCCTAGTTTTCATTTTAATCTTCCCCATGATTATATGGTAAATTCATTAAATCGAATAAACTCCAGAGGATCGTTTACAGGCATCACATGGTTCATGGTCCACATATATGCTGGAGGTGCTGGCAGCACACTATCGACCAAAAATGCAGCCGTTCCGGCAGTGCCTTTCACTTCGGGCAGCCGGGCATAAAAAATCTGCCTTGACCCTATAAGGGCCACTTCTTCGGCCACATCCTTCGTAGGAGCGATTCCTTCCGTAACGATACAGAGTTCGTGGGACTTGATCTCTTTGATTGGCTCCAATGCGCCCATAACGCCGTTTTTTCCGTATATGTGATAGAACAATTGGTATATTTGCCCCTTAAATCGTTCTTCAACCTGGCTTCTGGCCCAATCGATCACCTTGTCGATATTCTGAATAGTATAAGGATCGCGAATGCCGACAATACCAATGAATCGCTCCCCAATTTTTCCCGAGCCCTCAAGCTTTACTTTGATCTTTCCTTTCGTCGGGATAAAAATCTGGCCGGTTACTCTGGTAGTCCTTTCGTCAAACTGCTCATATCGACAACGGGTCATATCAAGCGTACCACCCGCAAAATATTCGAAAAACGCATTTGATCTTTCATACATGGCATGCCCCGCGACCGAGGCTATGGTACATCGTTGTTCCGGATGCATGGCAGTAACCTTTACGTCCTCACTCGTCACCGTGCCGATCACGGTTTCCTTGGCCATGTAAGGCTCTGCACAAAAAGAGGCGCATTCCAGGACCTTTCCCGCATAATAGGCATGATTCTCAGGAAATCCCTCGAATAACGCGGCTGCAGCGAATATGGCGGCATCACTGCTCCTTCCTCCGATAACCACATCTGCCCCCATCTCCAGCGCTCGGATAAACGGATGCACACCTGCCAGGGCCACGATCCGGTCGGTCTTTTCAAGTTCCTCCATGGTCAAGTCCGATCGATCTTCTAATCCATCCACCGTATCTCCATTTTCCATCTTGCGCTTTAAATAGGATTTTTCCACCTCCGAATAGAAACTGACAAGTTTGAATGGCAAAAGACGATGCTTTTTCGCCAGATCACGGATTATTTGCACATACAGGTCGACCCGGCTGTTTGTTCCTGTATCGCCTGACGATCCGATCAGCATGGGCACTCCCTGCTTGCGTGCTGCCAGGAGCATCAGTTCAAGATCATGTTTCTGCCATTCGTATGGACTCACACTGGTATCACTGCCTAAGGGGTTGGGCCCGATGTCATCGCTTCCAGAATCACAGCAGTAGTAATCCGGTTTTGTATCCGCTCCAATCCAGAAACTTTCCTCTTTGGTGGGTGCGAAACCCATATGTCCATTGGGGCAAAGGATCCGCACCTGGTCCTTTTTCATAAAATTCCTCCCTTTCTTCCCTACTCTTTCATGGTATTCTTCAAATTCCTTTTCAGCTATCAAATAGGGTCTCAAAAAAAACACAGAATTGGCTGATGGTTGATCACTCCATCCAGAGGCTGATTATTGCTGGATGGTCACTTTTAATACACTCTCTTTCGTTTTCGTTCCAAACGTTTCTTTCTTAATAAATTTTTATATTCAATAGTCTCAATATAATTGGCTCCATTACGATCCTCATCGAGGTAACGTTCCCTTTCCCAAAAATCGATTTCTCTTTTTTCATCTTCCACCCTATATCCCAAATCCTGGAGTGTTTCTGAAAGCAGAGTTGACTGAAGTTGCCTATCACTTAAAGAAAGTTTTTTATATATACCGATATAATCAGCAGTAATGGG
>JAFGGA010000088.1 GCA_016930835.1 Deltaproteobacteria bacterium | reverse complement strand
GAGGAAATTTGCGGCGAATTGTTTGGAAGATTGATAACTTAGATCAAATTAACACTTTTTCTGGAGTAGACAAACATCATAGGAGGATATATGGATTTTTCATTAAATGAGGAACAGAGAATCATTCAGGATATGGCTAAAGAATTCTCAGACAAAGAGATAAAACCCTACGTGGAAGAAGACGAAAAAAATGAGCATTTTCGTAAAGAAATATTCGAAAAAATGGCCGAGCTTGGGTTTTTCGGATTCTGTATTGATGAAGATTACGGCGGAAACGGCATGGGTTTTCTGGAAGGGGTACTGACAATCGAACAGGTTGCCAAAGTACATACCTCCTGGCGTATGGCTTTTAATATGCAGTGTTGGGGGCCGGCCCTGACGATCCAGAAATTCGGGACGGAAGCACAAAAAAGCCATTACATTCCCAAATTCGTTAACGGTGATTATATCGGCAGTTTCGCCATGACTGAGACAGATGTAGGATCCGATGTATCCGCTATAAAATGCCGTGCTGATGATAAAGGGGACTATTTCCTGATCAATGGCAATAAAATGTGGATTACTTACGGTACTATCACCGACCATGGCCTTCTTTACGTTAAGACGGATAAGGATGCCGGTGCGCGGGGAATCACCTGCTTTATTATGGATTATAGCCTGCCCGGTATCACGAGGGAAAAAATCCACTCCAAAGTCGGTCTCCGTGCCGCGGATACGGCGGCAATCACATTCGAAGACGTGGAAGTCCCCAAAAATCTTGTTCTGGGAGAGGTGAATAAAGGATTCCAGATATGTATGAATCAGCTAAATACGACCCGCCTGGGCTGCGCTGCCGGATCCCTGGGCCTGTCAGGCGCCATCCTGGAATCATCCATTAGGTACGCATTGGAAAGGACGCAATTCGGGCAACCCATTGCCCGCCATCAATTAATTAAGGAACAAGTAACCAACATGAAGATGGATCATGAGGCCTTGGCTTATCTGGTTTACAAATCAGCTTGGCTGAAAGATCATGGCCTTCCCAATACAATGGAGACATCCATGGCCAAACTTTATGGAGCAAAATCCGTCGTTCACGCCGCCAACGAGTGCATGAAGCTGTTTGGCTCTTTCGGTTATTCGGAAGAATATCCATGTGGACGATATTTACGTGATTCCAAACAATTTGAGACCCTGGAAGGGACCTCCCATATGCACACCATGATTGTGTCTAACACGACCCTCGGTTATTCTGAAAACAGAGTTTAGAGATCAATTCACCTCCTCGTTACTGAATTGAAGGTCGTCAATGAAAGAAGGGAGAATATTTAATGATAACGCTATCAACTGCTGCGAATATGGAAACCCGGGGAGAGATCGCGATTATTCTGGTCGATAATCCCCCTGTAAATGCGATAAATGTTGAGGTGCGCAAAGGAATCATGGAAGGTTTGAATGCGGTTTCAAAAGATGATTCTGTCAAAGCCGTCATTATTGCCTGCGCAGGCAGGACTTTTTTAGCGGGAGCCGATATTACCGAATTCGGAAAAGAACCCCAGCACCCTGGACTCGACCTGATCTTTGACTTGATCGAAAATTACAGGAAACCGGTGATCGCCGCTATTCATGGTTCAGCACTTGGCGGAGGATTGGAAACTGCCATGATATGTCATTATCGAGTAGCAGTCCCAACGGCAACCTTCGGCCAGCCGGAAGTCAATCTCGGATTAATTCCCGGCATCGGCGGAACACAGAGGCTTCCAAGGATCATTGGAGTTCAAAAGGCTATCGAGATGTGTGCGGGTGGAAAACAGATCAATGCAAGGGAGGCACTCGAAAATGGCCTGATCGATGCCATTTCAGAAGAAAATCTTCTGGATGGGGCAACAGCATTCGCAAAAAAATTGGTTCATGAAAATCATCCTCTTATCAAAATACGTGACAAAAATGATAAAATTGAAGAGGCAAGAAACAAACCGGAAATATTTGCTGAAGCGAGAAAAGCCTTCGCACGATCAGATCGTGGTTTTGATGCACCACAAGCCGCTATTGATGCAATAGAGACGGGTGTCAAGAAAGGCATTGAAGTGGGGCTTAAGAACGAGAGGGAAATATTCAGAAAACTGATTCAGGGCTCCCAATCCGCGGCCATGCGTTACATTTTTTTCGCGGAAAGGGAGTGCACGAAGATTCCGGGCCTGGCATCCGACACGCCGCGGGTGCCGGTCAATAAAATCGGCATAGTAGGAGCTGGGACCATGGGGACCGGTATTGCTATGAGTTGTGCCAATGCGGGAATACCGGTCACCATCATGGAAATCAATCAGAAGCTACTGGAAAAAGGCCTTGAGACTTGCCGCGAAAACTATAAAAATTCAGCGCTTAAAGGCCGTATTACCCATGATGAGGCGGAAAAAAGGTTATCCTTGATCAATGGAACCATATCGCTGAATGATTTTGCTGATGTGGATATGGTTGTCGAGGCGGTTTTCGAAAACAAAAATCTCAAGAAGGAAATTTTCGCCAAGCTGGATAAGATTTGTAAAGACAGCGTAATATTGGCTACAAACACATCCGCATTGAATATTACTGAAATTGCTTTGGCCACTAAAAGGCCGGAAAGCGTGATTGGATTGCATTTTTTTAGTCCCGCTAATGTGATGCGTCTTCTAGAAATTGTTCGAACCGAAAAAACGGCCGACGACATTATCGCGACATCCATATCTTTCGGCAAGAGGATCAAGAAGATACCCGTTCTCGTAAGAGAATGTCATGGTTTTGTAGGCAATCGAATGCTTTTCCAGAGAGTGAACGAAAACAAACAGATGTTGCTGGAAGGATCTACGCCTCAGCAGATCGATAAAGTCTTATATGATTTCGGATTTCCCATGGGTCCGTTTGCAGTGCTGGATCTTGTAGGGCTCGATGTGGGTTGGGACAAAGCCGCTTCCAAAGGAGAGACCTTGCGGGATGTGCTTTGTGAGGCAGGTCGATTCGGGCAAAAAACCAATGCGGGTTATTATGACTACAAGCCTGGAAATAGAACACCTATTCCTTCTCAATATGTTCAAGAAAAGATTAATGAGCTTGCCGCAAAAAACAATATAAAACAGCGTCTGATTTCCGATGAGGAAATTTTGGAAAGAAGTCTTTATTCAGTGATTAATGAAGGGGCAAAAATACTTGATGAAGGGATCGCGATAAGACCCGGCGACATAGACGTGATCTGGGTTAATGGCTATGGATGGCCGAGATACCGGGGGGGGCCCATGTTTTATGCCGACTCAATCGGGCTCAAGAAGATTCTTGATAAAATCAAGGCGTTTGAAAAAACGCACGGGAATACCTGGAGACCGTCGGCGCTGTTGGAAAAGTTGGTTAATGAAGGTAAAGAATTCAAAGATTTACATGATCGTCACGGCTGAAAGGTCAACAAAGATGCCTATTTACGAATTCGAAGGGAAAAGGCCTTCGATTGGAAAATACGCTTTTGTACACCCCTGTGCGATACTCATCGGAGGTGTTACAATAGGGGAAAATTGCTACATTGGTCCAGGCGCGGTCTTGAGGGCGGATTTTGGTGAAATAGAAATCCAAAGCGGTTCCAATGTTCAGGAAAACGCGGTTTTCCATGTTTTTCCTGATCAGATTGCCCACCTGGGGAAAAACAGTCTTATAGCGCATGGCGCAATCGTTCACGGTTCCGATATAGGCGAAAAAGTTCTTGTGGGCATGGGGGCCATTATTCACGAACAGGTAACGATCGGTAATGGTTGCATGATAGGATCGAGTTGCGTGATAACTCAAGGCCAGATAATCCCGCCCGGGAAACTCGTTGTCGGAATCCCTGGCAGGATTGTATCCGATGTTACCCAAGAAATGATAAGATCAATCGAAAACGGTATACGCATTTACCATGATCTACCCCGTCGTTATCTTAACACCATGAAATTAGTTGATATCAATGACTGTTGACGAGGTGAATCGTCAGACCCATGGCGCTATGACAATCTAAATTTCAGGAGTTTAGGCAATGCGAGCGATTGTGTGTAAAGATTTTTGCGGTCCTGAAGGCCTTCGGATCGAAGAGACCCCCTCCCCGGATATCAAGGAAGATGAAGTCAAGATTCGAGTTCATGCCGCCGGGGTCAATTTTCATGATATCCTTATGGTTAAGGGACTTCATCAAAAGAAGCCTGATCTCCCTTTTATTCCGGGTACGGATGCGAGCGGAGAGGTCATCGGCGTGGGAAAGGCGGTCACCCGTATCAGATTGGGGGACAGGGTATCCGTTATAAGAATCGGCTGGGGTGCTTTTGCCGAGGAAATCCTCGCCAAAGAATGCTTTGTTTCCGTATTACCTCCGAACGTGGATTATATCCAAGGAAGCGCCTTCCGGAGTTCCTATGGAACGGCCTATTATAGTCTTTCCCACCGCGGTCATTTAAAGGAAGGCGAAGTATTGGTTGTGCTGGGTGCCGCGGGAGGGATTGGACTTGCCTCCGTAGAGCTGGGGAAACTCCTGGGGGCCAGAGTGATTGGAGCGGTCGGGAGTGATGAAAAGATGGATTTGGTCAAGGAATACGGTGCCCAAGATGTGATTAATTATGAGACCGAGGACCTCAAGGAGCGGATAAGAGAGTTGACGGGAGGTAAGGGTGGGGATGTCTTCATCGATGTTGTCGGAGGCAAGGTGTTCGACCAATCAATGCGCTGTATGAATTGGGAGGGGCGGATGCTCGTGGTGGGATTTGCGAGCGGCAAGATCCCGACATTACGTGCAAACCTACCCCTTCTGAAAAACGCTTCAGTGATCGGTATCCTTTTTGGCCGTTGGTTGGAGTTGAATCCGGATGATGGCATTGAAATGAATACCATGCTCCTCAACTGGATCGCCGAAGGAAGGCTGAAACCGTATGTTTCCAGGGTTTTTCCACTTGAAAAAGCGGCGGAAGCGATGCAACTCCTTTGGGATCGAAAAGCATTGGGGAAAGTCATCCTCACTGTCCGATAGCTCATCCGGCCGGCAAACCGCCCCCATCGCCGTGACGAATGAAATTGAGGTCAGGCACAAAGAGACAACTGTGCTTACATAACCATGCTTTGCGGGGCTGCCGTGATATTTGCAGTACTTATATGCAAGGCTGATTTTAGACGGAAAGAAAAAAATAGTTCCGTAAAATCAAGCAGATAGATCGCCAGTTTTTATAAACATAGACTAACATGGAGGAAAAACACAAATGGATTTGATTGGAGCTATTCAAAGCAGACGAAGTATTCGCAGTTTTGAGAAGACCCCAGTTCCTAAGCCCGTTTTAGAAGAACTTTTGGAGGTATGCCGATGGACTCCGTCTTCCAGCAACACGCAACCTTGGGAATTCGCGATCGTAGGGGGTGACTTGGTCGAGGAGATAAAGGGAAAATATGTGGAAAAACTAAAAGAGGGATGGGACAGCAATAGCCTTTCGATGAAAAACGCAAATCCCGATCTCCCCGAACCGAATTTCACCGAACCTTACCTGCGGCGGATCAAAGAGATTCGAAAACGCCGGGACAGATACCAGTTCCCTCCTGGCACACCGGATCTACAGGCGAAGAGGGATGAATACCTGATGAGTGCGGTGCGCTTCTATGACGCGCCCAACCTCATCATCCTCTTCACGGACAGATCGATCTATCCGAAGGCCCTTATCGATATCGGTCTGATAGCTCAGACACTATGTCTGGCAGCTCTCCATCATGGACTTGGCACCTGCCTTATGACAATGGCAGTCCTCTGGCCCGAAGTATTAAGAGAAGTCCTTCATATCCCGGATTCCAAGTTGATCGTACTTGGGATTGCCATCGGATACCCTGATCTATCGGCTCGAGTGAATGGTTTTGAACGTGTCCGCGAGCCGGTGGAGGCTTTTACCCACTGGCACGGGTATTGATCGAGGCGTTCAGGAGATCGAAATGGATATCCACCGGTATCGTGAGTCGCAAAAGCAGCGATGCCCCTCCCATTCCCCAGTTTTCTGGTCTTTCAGGCCGCGAAGATGGGGGACCGGCGGTCCGGATATGGATGTATCTTTGCGGAAATCTCTATTCCTGCTCCCTTGAAGCAGTCAAAGAGGATGAAGTGTGGATCGGTTTCGTAGGATACCCCCACGCACGGGCAACTTGACCCGGATCAGCGGCACAGTAATGACGTGGCTTTCGCCTCCTTGCAAATAGGCCAACTGTTTAAGAAAAGCAAGGGTAAATTTCCGGGATGAAAGACCAGAGGCTAGCGGACTTTGATGACCACTTTTCCGATGGCCCTTCGTTCTTCAAGCACCTTCATTGCGTCTTTTGCCTGATCAAACGAAAAAACATGGGAGATGTAAACCTTGAGCTTACCTTCCGCCATCCAACCAAGGAGTATCTCGTTGATCTCTAACGCCTTCTCAGGATTAAGATCAATCCATGGGCCATAAAGCACCCCGATAATGGATGCATTCTTGAGTAGGGGAAGGTTCATAGGTGCTTCGGGGATCTCACCGCTCGCAAATCCCACCACGAGCATCCGGCCGTTCCAACTCAAAGCACGCAGGGATGGCACGAAAACCTTGCCGCCGACAACATCAATGACGACATCGGCCCCTTTTCCATGTGTCAGCTTCTTTATGCTCTGATCAAGTTTTTGCTTTTCATAATTGATAACATCAGAGGCACCATGCTTGAAAACGACAGGTATCTTGTCATCACTGCCCACGCACCCGATCACTCTTGCACCCAGGAGCCTGCCAATATCCACGGCCGCAAGCCCGATTCCTCCCGCGGCACCATGGACCACCAGGTACTCACCCCTCCTCAATCGGCCCCTATTGACAAGGCTGAAATAGGCTGTGCCATAAGAAGATCGATAGGATGCCCCTTGCAGGTAGTCGACTTCGTCAGGAAGGCGAGAAACCCAATGCTCTCTAGAGACCATTTTCCGGGCATAGGCACCGCCCATGCCACCGCATGTAACACGGTCACCGGGTTTTACACGCTTCACCTTTCTTCCAGTCTCCATGACCACCCCGCTGGCCGCGGAGCCCGGAACAAATGGAAAAGGGGGTTTCATCTGGTGAAGACCCTTTACCAAAAGGACATCATGCAGATTAACGCCGATAGCATGCACTTTGACCAGCACTTCATCTTCTTTTAGGGAATGGAGTGGTATTTCTCTGATTTCCAGACCATCAGGACCGCTGAAAGAAGTGCAAACGACCGCGCGCATTTGTCGACCTCATGTTTCCGAGTGAATCAGGATCCATTTGATAATAACGGTAATGAGGATGCTTATCGTGGTTTGACGATTTGTTCATCAGTGACAAGGATCACCCTCCTGCTTTTGTCCAGAAAACGATCCTCATCGTCCCTCAGCACCTTTCCATCATCACCTTCATACCAATCAGCCCATCTTTTTATGGCCTCGAAATCATCCCACCAGGTTTCTCCAATGGCATCGAATGGTGGATCTTTCTTTCCCCCCAGGTTCACGGCATAATTCTGCACCCATCTTCTACACGGTGAATCGATGTCATAGGGAATCACTTTGCGGGCCAGGGAGGCATGATCCACATACCAGCGCTGTCTGAATTCATCCATTGTAATATCGCTTTTCTTTTTGAGTAACCCAAAAATCTTGATCATCCCGCAACCTCCATTGAAAAATATTCCACAAAAGCCGCTGTTCCATAACCACCTTGGAGCGAATGCTTGGCATATCGCCCGACACTCATATCGAGTATCCTTTGATGAAGCCCTCATGAACCGCATCCATGATGCGCCTGGGCTCAACAGCATCACCGATCAGGTGAATCTCGAATACCTTGTCTTGAAGAACCTCATACAGCGCCCTGTTGGGCTTGCCGCCCGTGGCCATCAGCACCGTGTCCGTCGCCAGGGTAAGGGTCTGACCCGCTTTGTCGGTAACGATCACCTGGTTTCGGGATACCTCTTTGCAAGTGGCCCCGGGCAGCATTTGAACGCCTTTTTTCCGTAACCGGCCCAGCACGGCAGGACGGGTCATGGGCGTGATGTTGGCGCCTATCCTGGGGAGCATCTCGACGATCGTGATTTCTTTGCCCTGGTCTGCGAGGAATTCGGCGGTTTCACAGCCCACGAGGCCCCCCCCGATGATCACCACCTTCTCTCCCACCTCGCACTTCCCTTCCAGCGCCTCCACGGCAAGATGCGCCCCCGCCGTCGCCAAACCCGGGATGGGGGGAATATTCGGTATCAGCCCCGTGGCCACCACCACCACGTCAGGCCGCATTTCATCGACGGTCGCCTGATCGGCCTCGGTCCCGAGTCTTACATCGACCTTCAACTTCTCCAGCTGCGTCGCATAATAAGGGATCAACAGGGCTGTTCTGTGCTTGTGGGGCGGAAGAGAGGCCACACGCAGCTGGCCTCCCATTGCGGGCTCCTTTTCAAGAAGAACGACCTCATGACCCCTGAGTGCGCAGACCCGCGCGCACTCCATCCCCCCAGGGCCCGCGCCGATAACAAGCACCCTCTTTGGTTTTGATGCCTTTTCCAACGGATAGGGATAGAGCGACTCTTTTCCCGTCCTGGCATTGACGCTGCAACGTGTACCCTTGGAGTCCGGCACCATAAAAACGTATTCCGATTGACACTGGAAACACGTAATGCACGGGGTAATATCCTCCAGGGAGCCCATGGATGCCTTTTGTACGAGATAAGGGTCCGCGAGAAGGCCTCTGCCTATTCCGATGAAATCCGCTTTCCCGTCATCCAAGGCTGCTTCAGCAATCAAGGGCGTTAATGAGCCCACGGCGATTACGGGAATTGAGACCTCTTTTTTCACGGCTTCCGTGTTGTGAAGCAATTCCCCAGGGATAATCGGCATCCCCTTTATGGATTCAACACCGTAACCGAAGTTCGACATGTCCAGCGCGTCGGCCCCCGCTTTTTCAAGCATCTGGACCAGCTTAAGGGTTTCATCCAGGGTGATGCCAACCTTGCCGGCGAATTCCACTGCCCCATGATCTTGGGCGCTAAGCCGGATGACAACAGGCAATTCCGGAACACCTTCCTTGATGGACTCAACGATTTCCAGCAGGAAACGGGCCCGGTTCTCAAGCGACCCGCCATACTCGTCCGAGCGCTCATTCCACATGGGGGACAGGAACTGCGCAAGGAGGTACATGTGAGCGGCGTGAATCCCCAGGGCTTCAAATCCGGCCGTGCGGCATCGAACGGCCGCTTTCACGAAACAATCTCTGATTTCCTTTATCTCTTCGCGGGTGAGCGCTCGCGGCTCCTCGAATCCACGACGGATCACCGCGGAAGGGGCGACCGGCGCCACACCGGTCAACATCCGATGAGCAGCGCCTCCGGCATGGTGCAGTTGGATCGCGGCCCTGGCCCCGTTCTCCTTGATCGCGGTGCTGAGCTTGGTCAACCCCGGAAGATAGCGGTCATCGTCAACGTGTATCTGTCTAAAGCTTTTCCCGATGGAAGGTTGGACACTGCTTGCTTCCACGAAGACCATCCCAACGCCTCCTATGGCACGCTCGGTGTAGTAGTCTACCTGTCTTTGCGTGATATAACCGTCAGGATCCGCATATTCCACACCCATCGGAGCCATGATCACCCGGTTTTTCAAGGTGAGTTGGCCCATTTTACCGGGTCGAAAAAGCCTGCTTAAAAAAGTAGTAGTCATTCACTCATTCTCCTATGATCTTCAGGTTTTGCGGCGCACATGCACCGCTTGGTTCATTTACCGAGTACCCATCCGGAGGTAGGCCGAATCCCCTCCCCCTAACCCTCGCGAGGAGAGGGGGGATTACTGGATAGACACTATCCGACAATTGTTCAATATTATTTTTCAGTCTCTTAAAAAGACCAACCCTCATCAGACTCAGATCCCTCTAATTTATCATTCTGTTCGGAAGCCAAAGGGCGAGATCGGGGAAAAAATACAAAATGACTATGGTTAAGGTCATCAGGAGCACATAGACGAGATTGGCCTTAAAGATCTGCTCCAGTGTTATTCCATAAGGTTCCATTACACTGGCGAGGATATAACAGGTCAACCCCACGGGGGGTGTTATGAGGCCGATTTCCATGGTAATCATAATCATGACGCCGAACCAGATAAGATCAAACCCGAGCGATTGGACTATGGGAGCAAAGATGGGCATTGTTAAGATCATGATGGTCGCCCCTTCGAGAAAACACCCAAGCACGATGACGAGAAAACACATTCCGAGTACGATCACTATGGGACTCATTTGTGTCATTTTCAGGAGATTATCCAGAGATGAGGTCACACCCAGATAGGTGATCAAGTTCCCGAATGTTAAACCGACATAAAGGATCAAAAGAAGCCATGAAGCGGCGCGAGCGGTGCCCAGAAAGGATTCCTTCATGATTTGCCAGGTCAGAGTACCACGGACTAGAGAAACAACGATAACAGCCACCACACCTAATACAGATGCCTCCACCGGGGTCGCGACACCCCCGTAAATGGATCCAAGCACTCCTCCGATGATTAACGGAAACGGCCAGAAATATTTCAAAGCCTGGATACGTTTAGCCCAGGTTACGTCTTCCGTGATGGGGGGGGCGAGACTCGGATTCAAGGCAACACGGATGATGATAAAGACCGTGAACAAGGCCACCATAAAAGATCCCACCGAAAGACCGGCCATAAATAGACGCCCGATGGAAGCATCCGTCAGCAATCCGTAGATAATGAATCCTGAACTGGGCGGGATGATCAGACCGATACTGGTGCCCCCGAGAACGCCGGCGAGCAATCTCTTGTCATAGCCCCGCGGAACGAGTCGTGGAAGGCTTGCCTTTGCCATAATCAGGGCTGTTGCGACGCTTGATCCCGTGCAGGAGGCTAAGATAGCGCAGCCGAATATATTTGAAATGATGAGGCCTCCTGGTATGCGCTTCAGCCATAACTCCATGGTATCAAAGGCGTCGGTGGCAACCCCGGAACGGCTGACCAGTTCACCCATCAGCATGAACATGGGAAGCGCAAGCATGATAAAGGAGTCCGTCACGGAAATGGCCTGGCTTGCCGCGGTTCCCAGGGCGGGCAATCCACCCACGAATATGAAGCCGATCAGCATCGGGACTAAAAAGGCAAAAGGAATGGGCAGCCCTAATGCCGCGAGAAAACAGAACCCTATGATCATCAAAAGTCCGTATATTATATCCATATGAGTGAGACCTCCATCCCCGACCCATTGTCTATCCAAACGTTCATCAAATTTTGCATAGTCCTATGCTGACGATATTGGCTTGGCACTTACGGGCCGTCATCATCCATTGGCGGCCTGCTGGCCTTGATTTTCGGTTGTTGATTCGTCTTCCAGAGGTCCGAGCCTACGCCACCGCAAGTAAATGCTGATCCCCATCTGGAGACACAACGAGGCAAGGCCGATTGTCACGATAATGGCAAGCCACCAGCGCGGTATCTGCATGACGACACTCACTACCCCACTGTTAATGAAATGCGGGATCAGTTTTATTTCCTCTCTGAGCAACAACAAAAGAAAAATCAATGTAATAGACCAGGTGCAGATATCAAGGACCGCTTGGGTCTTCGGACTGAGAGACCGGTATATCAGAAGCATTCGGGGTATTTCCCCACTCCTGAACGAGTTGGCGACACCGATCCAGACAATAAAGAGAAGTAAGTAACCGCCCAATTCCACGGACCAAGGGAGGGCGATATTTAAGACATAACGAGATAAGACGGCATAGAAGATTATAAAAACCGTCGCGAAAAGCCCTATGCCTCCGATCACTCCGCCCCAGGTAAGCACCTTTTCGATCTTAATACAAATATTATCAATCTTTTTCAGTACGTTGCTCATACACTCTCCCCTTTGTTAATTGGTCAGAAATTCATCCTGACGTGCCTCATGATGCCGGATCACGCTTCTTCCCAACCCCTCAAACGTCTTTTGTCATGGTTGAGGTGAGGATTTCGGGGAGAAAATCTCCGCGTCATCCTCGCCATCCCCATGCCTTATTGGGTTATTATTTTAAAAATTTTTCTGCAATCGCAAGAAGCTCTTTTTCTCGTCCCTTCCCTTTGCCCCTTTCAACGTACCACTCTTGAATCGGCTTTTGTACATGTTCGATGATGGCATCGGCCTCGGGATCGGTAAGTTCATAAACCTTCACCCGATCAGAAGCCTTAAAAAATTCCAGCGTGTCAACCCGATCCGATTTACGCCATCTCTCAACACTCAGTTCCGTAATTTCCTCGGCGGTTTTCATGATAATATCTTGTATATCCGGAGGAAGACTATTCCACGTTTTCATGGACATCATGGGCATGTATCCAAAAATGCCCAGATTTTTGGTGCGAGGGAAAATAGTCATGTATGGGGCTATTTCATAGAACCGGAAGCTTTTTTGTGCTGAAATGCTGGTCGATACCGAGTCGATGAGACCGCTTTGATAAGCCGAAAAAAGTTCGGCATTCGGTATCGGTACCGTTTTCGCCCCTATGAGCTGGTGTATCTTGTCGTGGGGGGCTCCTGACGCAAAAAACCTTACACCATCATAGTCGGAAAGTTTTTTGAAAAATTTTGTCTTATGCGAATGACTGTTGTACCCAATGCTTGCCCAATATCCGAGAAGCTTTATATTGTCTTTTGCCGCGATTTCAGAAAGGATTTTAAATGCTTCAGACTTCATCAGGACAGGAATATTTTCCGCCTCCATCAGGGCGCACATGGTCAAACCGAACTCATTGTGATAAGCGGAGACCCAACCCGAAGAGGGCTGCCCGAAATCGAACAATCCTCTGGAAAGATAATCATACTCCTCTTGCCCCGGGGCAAGCCCTCCGGAGGGCGAGACAGTCAAATTCACCCGTCCATTCGTTCTTTCCTTCAGCTTTGCCATAAAGTCAGTCACATTATCCCACCTGGCACCTGATGGAGGAATAAAGGTACTGCCTTTAAGGTTAAAAACCTTTTCCGCTGCATTCACGGATGAGATCACACAAAAAGAACAAAACACCGCAATCATAAAAACCCAAACTACTCTTTTCATCTTCTTCTCCTATGATGTTTGTCTACTCCAGAAAAAGTGTTAATTTGATCTAAGTTATCAATCTTCCAAACAATTCGCCGCAAATTTCCTC
>JAFGGA010000087.1 GCA_016930835.1 Deltaproteobacteria bacterium | reverse complement strand
TCCGTGATCAAGTCACGGAATGACGTAATTGGAACAGCCTATTGGGCTGCTGTCATTCCGTGACTTGATCACGGAATCCACAATTGGCTTGATTTTTCAAAGAGCTAAACTGTTACAAAAAATGTTATCGCTATCTTGATCTGTTCATGATCGTGAAGAAAAAGCCTTATTTCCCTTTAACATCTTCTTTCACCTGATTCAAAGCCTCTTGGGCCATTTCCTTTGCCTCGGGCGTAAACATCCATTGCTCAATCACGGTGTCTAAATATGCCACGTATTCATCACGTTTTATTCCAAACCGTTTGTGGTCAATATCCACGCCGGTTGGCGTGAATCGCCATAATTTGTCCGCGTCTTTCACCAACTGGTCGTTCAGGGAGAGCGCCTCCAATCGTGTATCATGACCGTTAATAATGCTTGTAATTTGGTCAATTTTGTTTCTGGGAAACCCAAGGGAGCTTAAAATGTCATCGGCCATTTTTGCGCCCTCTGTCTCATGCCGGCGCTGGTTGGTATTGTCTTTCATTTTGGGGCCGAAGGAATTGAATAATTCTTCCTCAGGGATGGTTTTCCAGCCGATATCATGGAGGATGATGGCGGGCAGGACAATCTCTTGATCCGCTCCAGGATAACATTTCAACAATCGTCCGGCAAATTCATAGCTTATTTGCACATGCACGTCATTATCCCGAATATCCAGGAAAGGTGCAGCTCTCTGAAATAGAGCGTTAATCGTTCCCTTGAAAATCTTATTGTGTGTGCTTTTGTCCTTCATAACCTGCCCTCTATCCATTGTTTTTGTCTATTGTTATCGTATCAACTGTCAAATCATCCTCCACATGGCTATTCCATGACGCTCTTTCCCCTAAGGGCATTTTCCGTTTTATACAAGCGTTTCGGCCTTTCTCGTAACCAACGGGAATCACGACATTTTCCGTGAGAAGTTCTATAGACTCACTGTCGATCAAACTGGCATATTTTATGCTATATCTGATTTCCAATCAATATCTGAAAGGAGAAAAAATAGTGAAACAAATCGCAGATAATAATTTTTATTCAATCGCGGTGGATGAAGGCAAGAACAGGATGTATCTTGCCGTTAAGGGATTTTGGAAAGATGCAGGCCAGGTCTCGGAGTATTTAAATGACTTCAAGAAAGCGCTTAAGTTTGTTTCCAAAGGGTATAGTGTTGTATCTGATTTAACGGATATGAAGACCCCTTCACAGGAAATCGGCTCTCTGCATGTGGAAGCTCAACAACTGCTCGTCAACGCCGGTTTAAAAAAGACGGCGGAAATTCATCCTGCAAGTACCATAACACAAATAAGCCTAAAGAGATTCTCAGAAGAATCAGGTATGAAAAAAGGGCTATTCAGGACAAAAGAAGAAGCGGAACAATGGCTTGATGCTTAAATTGATGTCATCTATTGTTTAGTGATTGCTTCAAGTTCGGTGAAAATTTTTTACTATTGTAAACATTTCAAGTAAGCCGTCATACCGGCGAAAGCTGGTATCCAGATAGCTTTTCTCGCTCAGGGTGAAAGTCGATTTGTTTTATACACTTATTGTATTTATCCCACCTTGTTGAATCAATACGCCTAGGTACGCGCCGCGACCTTGATCCAACCGGTTTTTGTTGCCGTATCGAGCGTGATATCGTGAAAACCTGCTGCATTCAACATATTTTCATAAGCCTGGGCGTTTTTCAATTGCAGGAAGTCAGACCATTTTGACTGTTCAGGCGGATATCTGTTGACGATGAGAAATGTCCCTGAAGGTCTCAAGACTCTTTTGATCTCCATGACATTGTTTGGAATATTCGGCCAGAACTGGATTGTTTCAAAGGCCGTGACCATATCAAAGTATGCATCTGAATAGGGTAGGGTCGAGATACTCCCTTGGTGAATCTCAACAATCCCTTTTGTAATAAAGGCGTGATTTGTCCTGCCTGAAAGTCTTATCATTTCCGCTGAATGGTCCAGCCCATACACTTTACCGGTAACGGTCTTCTCGGCAAGAGTTCTGACTGCCTTTCCACCGCCGCATCCGATATCCAGACAGGTGGCATTCATGGGGATAGTGATATCCTGCAATCCCCATGTGTAAATATTCCCATGTGCCATGTTCATCATATGACCGATAAGGGTCCCTATTATACCGGAGGGATGACCACCCTGTGATTGTATTTTCTCTATAATGCTCATATTGGTTCACCATTATTGATCAATGATATGTTTTGCGGATTCAAAAAAACTACTCTTCCATAGACATTGAGACTCATCCCTTGAGTTCGCACGCTTCATGCCTTGCAATACTAAAGTGAAGATCTGCCCATGATTTTTTTACATGATTATGATGGAAGATTGCAAGGCAATTTCATGGTATAAATGTAATGTTACTGAAATATAGGCAGTCCATGATCAGGGTGTCGAGACGTAAATTGATAAAAAGCAAAACAATAACGCTTTCAATGATGATCCATAAAACCTCGTATCCTGTGAGCAATCTATACTTGACACACGATGTTTCTTTTTCTACTTTCCATTGTCAATCAAAGGGGTCCTCATCAAAAAAATAAAAAATGGTATCATTTTAGATTTTTGAAAAATTTGGCGCGGACCTATGGATTCCGCGATCAAGTCGCGGAATGACCAGCCTAACGGGCTGCGGATAACCTGCGGAACCGGGTAATGAGCCGCAGGCTCATGGATAGGTTTCGTCTGGTTAATCCGCTGGATAGGGCCGATGCTACGCGCGGTCCTATCGAAGCGGCGGCTGTACCCACCCGCAGGCTAGACCGCGCTCCGCGCGTCCTATCCAGCAGTTGGAGTCGACAAGACCGTGTGCAAGCAAGTTTGCCCAAGGTCTTGCGGCTCACCCGCCTCCCCGTTGTGAAGCGCGGAGCGCCGAACAGCCAGTGGATGAAATCCGCAGCCCGTTGTTGCCGGCGCGCAGTGTCCGGCAAAAATTTTTGGTTACGTGACTGCAAATGATCACCTTTGGTTTTTGCGCGGTCATTCCGCGACTTGATCGCGGAATCCAATCGTTTGGATTTAGAAAAACCTAAATGGTTACAAAAAATGAAGGTTCAAAATCGGTTCTTTATTCTCCTTTTTAAAAAATGGAATTCAATCGACTCATAGAATCCGCTAAGGAGCAAGGAAAGCTTCTTCTTAGTGAAACGTGGAAAACAAGTCTCATCCTTATCAAAATTATTATTCCCATCAGCATCGTCACCAAGCTGATGAATGACTGGGGGCTAATCAAATTTATCGGACTGGCCCTGGGGCCGGTGATGGAATGCGTCGGATTACCCGGCAGTATGGGATTGGTTTGGGCAACCGCTATGATTACCAATTTATACGCGGCCATGATTGTGTTTTCTTCCTTGGCGCCGGCCGAACACCTCACCGTGGCACAGGTAACTGTCATCACGACGATGATGCTGCTGGCCCATGCACTTCCCATAGAGTTACGAATCGCGCAAAAGGCCGGGGTCCGCTTTCGATTTATGTTTCTACTTCGGATACTGGGCGCTTTGATCATCGGGTTGTTATTGAATCAGATCTATTTAAGGATCGGCTTTCTTCAGACCGAATACATCGCCCTATGGAATCCGGGCATCTATAATCCTTCATGGAAGGCATGGGCCATCGATCAGGTCAAAACTCTGTTATCGATTTATGGGATTATCCTTTTGCTTTTTTTGATCGTTAAGGTATTAACCTGGTTGCGGATTACGGATTTGTTGGCTCGAATTCTGGAACCGGTATTACGGCTGATGGGCATGAGTAAGGACACCGTCCCCATAACCATCATCGGCATGACCATGGGCATTGGTTACGGTGGCGGGTTGATTATTCGGGAAGCGCAATCGGGGAGACTTTCTAAAAAAGATATCTTTTTCTCCCTGTCATT
Organism: Deltaproteobacteria bacterium; assembly: GCA_016930835.1. Taxonomy (GTDB): domain Bacteria; phylum Desulfobacterota; class DSM-4660; order Desulfatiglandales; family HGW-15; genus JAFGGA01. The sequence goes on along the minus strand of JAFGGA010000087.1, from coordinate 4,996 downwards.
TATGGGGTTAATGCATAGCATGATCGAAGATACCCTATTGATGCTCCTTCTGGGTGGTCATATTTCAGGGGTACTCATTTTTCGTTTCTTGTTTGCCATGCTGGTTATTTTTGTCATGGTCAAATTCATGAGACGGATACCGGACAGGACCTTTGACCGCTATCTTTTCAGGACGGCCGTTGATAAAGGGAAGCATGGATCTAAAAAAAAACAAAAATAGATTGGGTTGTGAAAAACAACCCCCGTCCAGGGACCGTGATAAAGATCGCGCGCGACTCTTATAATTTTCCGGTATATTTTTTCAGCTTGTATTTCTCTGCCAATTGAATCCTTTCATCATCAGGAAGGGATGTCATATAGGACTTCCATCCCGGACACCAACCGGCGTGCCATCTCCATAAGCGGCCCAAGATTGACTTGGGATTATTATCGTATTTCGCCCGAAAACCACAGTTTGCACAATTACTGCTTGCCATTAGGAACCCTCCCTATTGAAAGTGATGAAAATTTTGACTTACCCATTCCATGCTTTCGTCACCACTCAGAAGCTCTTGAGCGGAGGCGTGAGAAAATCATTAGGTAAGATATTATATCTCTTCCCGCGATTCAACGTCAAGCTCAGCGCTCATGTCTATGGCGATGCATGATAGGCGTCTTGCATGAGCGTTTTTAAGATGCTGCACCAAAGCAAATCCAACCGCAAACCGGACTGAACCTTCTGATTTATTGTTGAACCGGCGGCCGTATCCGACATATGCCGGTATTTTATTTCGCTCTTCGGTTATCTTCGTTGATATAAAATAGATGGATTAGTTTCCCAAGGTCCCGATCCTGCCGTTTTTCAACCGTATCGTACGGTCAGATCTATCGGCTATCTCACTGTTGTGGGTTGCGATGACCACGGTGTTTCCGCGGACGCGGCATTGGTTGAGGATCAATTCCAAAACCAGCTCGCCTGTCTCGGAATCCAGATTGCCGGTGGGTTCATCGGCAAGGATGATCCGTGGAGAATTCGCGAAGGCGCGGGCCACGGCCACACGCTGGCGTTCACCGCCGGAGAGGTTGGTCGGATAGATATGGGCCTTATGGTCCAAACCCACGGCCTCCAGCAGTTCATAGGCCTTTTGACGGCGTTTTTTGTGAGAGCGCTCAAGTGAGAACATGGGTATTTCCACATTTCCCAATGTGTTGATATGGGGCATGAGATGATGGAGCTGAAAGATAAATCCGATATGAATGGCCCGGAACTTGTCAAAGGGTTTAAGTTCTTTCAAAGGCTTCCCCAGAAGCCATACCTCTCCTTGAGTTGGAGTGTCGATGAGTCCCATAATGCTTAACAGGGTAGTCTTCCCTGACCCGGAAGGGCCTGTAAGGGCCACGATCTCCCCTGCTTTAATCTGGCATGAAAGGCCGTTCAGGGCCTTTATCATTCCCCGGTCGTATGTTTTGGATATGTTTTCGAGACGGATCATATTTCCTTATTCATAACGTAGGGCTTGGGCCGGTGTCAGGCGTGAAGCCACAACTGCCGGGTAGACGGCACTGATCATTCCCAAACAAAGGGCCATGGCTATAGCCCATAGGATGGTCCCGACCGATGGGGTCGTCGCAGTCCAGTCGAGGCCGGTGATATTGCTTCGGCTTGCAAGCCAGACCAGCAACCATCCTCCCGGAATACCGATTAGACAACCGATACCGCATATGATGATCGATTCCCATAGTATGGTCTTTACGATCATGGCCCTTGTCCATCCGACGGCCATGAGGATGCCGATTTCTTTGGTGCGTTCACTAATAGACATGATGAGGGTATTGATGACAAATACCCCACTGATGATCAAGGCGATGATCGACATGCCCCAGGCGATCTTATCCACTACAATGAACATCCGGATCTCTCCAAGCAGATCTCTGCTTTTCAGAATGTTCAGTTGGGGCATGTGGGTCTCAATTCGTTTCATGATCGTCGTAATTTTTTGCCCCGGTTGCAGACGGATCAACGCGAGGTTCATTGAATCGCCGCGATTCAGCAAGCGTTGAGCATCTTTCAGGTCAAGCAGTGCGCCCTGATCCATAAAACGGCTGCCGGTTATATAGGTGCCGACGACATGAAAGCGTTCTTCTCGGTTCAATTCGATGGTATCTCCCACGTTCAGATGGAACCGTTTCAGGGCCTGTTGACCAAGTAAAATTTCACGGTTTCCGAATTGCAGCATTCGACCGCTTCCGAGATGCAAGGTTCCAATGAGAGGTTCCAGCGATGATGCGCCGGCCAATAAAAAATAGGGAACTTCTCTGGTTTTAAGCCCCCCGATGACAATGGCCGTTGATCCGGAGATCCCTTGGATGGGTTTTAACTGGTCGTATTCCGTTTTGGTCAGCCGAGACGCCAAAGGGCTGGTCGCCCCTTTGGATTGAATGACTATGTCGAAGTGTTTCGTAACGGTCTGTTGTATTTGGTCTTTCAAGCTCGCGCTGTAGGTTGTGATGGATACCAATAAGGCTATTCCCATGGCCACCCCCAAGAGGGTGAGCAATGTTCTCCCTTGACTACGGATCAATTGTCTGACAACGAATACCATGATGCTTACCTGCTATCGAAGGTCGTATCGCTACACCTGAGTGTCATCATACACAATACGGCCCAGGACCCCTTCAATGGATGCTGCCAGTTACCGGCGGATAAGGTCTTTATAAAACAGATCATGGAACAAGACGGATTCATCAAGGAAAGGGCCATAATGGGTTTTTGCTATTATTGTTGAAAAAATCGTCCCAAGTCGACCGGTGTATCATATGCCAGGTTGAATAACCATTCATACTCGTCCGGGGTGAGGAGTGTTTTATAGCTGTCGGCCAGATCATTCAAGAGCATGCCGTATCGGTCCATCATCTCAGACGGTTCAGGGTATTTTGTATCGACCCAGATGTCCAGCTGTTCCTTTTCATCCAGGAAGACATTGCGCGCGGCTTGCAAGGCTTCTATGGTCTGTTCGGGAAAGTCGGTCCCCAAGTAGAAACGAATACGCCGTTCAAACAAGGCATCCAGATAATCCCGCCATTGCCGCATGCGATCCTCGTGATTCAAGTCTCTGCCCTGGCGTTGCTGGATATATTGTCGATAGAGGGCGATTTCGCCGGCCTGGGCGTCCTGAATAAGCATCTGTTTTTCAATGGTGAGTGATAATATATCCGGGCCTAGCCATGGTGGGGCCGCGGCCAGACACTTTTCCATGCTATAGCTCCCCTCCGTCTCCTCCCCGTAAGTACCATAGATTGAGACAAAGAAATCATAGCCCGTGGCATTGGCCACGGTTTTACCGGTATAATAAAGCCCCCGGTTGGCACACTGATGGCACACCCCGACCCGCAGGTAAAAGGTAATCGGCCATTTACAGGGTTCTTCGGCAGCCATGAACTCCACCACGGTCAGATCCGCCATGGCATCCGTGCGCGTATCGGCCAGTTCCTGGCCGTCGGTATCCTTTCCAAAACACATCCATGAGGTTAATCGGCCGTCTTCATCCAACCCTTGAAGATAGGTATGATCCGCGGCGCTGCCTACGATCGATGTGGGATAGGCCATGGCCCATACATCTCCCATGGTGTGGGCTTCATCAGCAGGTGATGGGTTATCCGGGTTTTCTGCCGGGTCATCCCCGCCGCAAGCGAATAGGAGTCCCAGAAAACACAATGCCATGAAGTGTCTCGCAAAACAACGGACCCGGGTTTTTTTATCCGATGGTGTGCCCATTTTGAGTGTGTCGCCATGTAGATAAAAACATGGGGAAGGCCGCTACGGTCTTCCCCATGGCGATGATAAATGTCGTTCTGGATATGAATTACAAACGACTATTAGAGGATATCATCAATATCCTCGGGGATATCAATATCCGAACAATCCATGGTCTCGCAGTACTCCTCATAATCGCCGTCTCCATCCGTATCCGCTTTCACCTCAAAGATATACGGATCCGATTCGGTGCCGGCATAGGTAATGAGGACCGATGTATTGTCTCCTCCGGAGATCTTGATCTCCCCTCCGGTGATATCGCCGTCCTCATTCACGATAATGGCCTCCGGCGTGGAGATGGACAGGGTTCCGTCATTGGTCGTAATCGTGGCACTGAAGGTAGCCGTGACGGAATCGTCGTCGTCGACTGATACATTCACCGACAGGTTGGAGACGATGACCGAGGTATCGTCTGAGATGACGCTGCCAGCGGTGAGGGTGAAGCCGATATCGTAGCCGCCGTTTTCTTCATCCAGGTTGAGGGAAAGACCGCTTATGGTGACGATCGCATCCCAGTCATCCGAATCGATGGTGATGCCGTTGGGGTCGGTATTAAAATGGAATGTCAAGGATTCCAGGTCATCATCATCGTCGAGTCCCAGGTTTCCGTTGAATTCGGCCCCGTTTTCAATGATCGCCTCTGAACCATCGACTTCAAGACAGAAACCGTCAAAATCAATACATCCGTCTAAATCGCCTGTGTCTTCATCATACCATAGTTCAACTATTAGCAGGCCATCGGGGTTTGTTGTACAATTCCCCTCGATGGGTTCGGGGCTTTCATCCACCATTTCACGGGATTTGCTGTACAGATAAGTAACCTGGACCTGATCGGCCACTTTTTGGCTTATTTGGGTCAGGGTACGGACCAGTGAACTGCCTTTTGATGAACCACCGGTCATGCTGCATCCGATTCCCAGATCCTCGACTGCTACCATTATCTCCTGCACCGAGTCTTCCTCAATCTTAGCGGGTGTCCCTTGATTCTGATTGTTTTGGTTGTTATTGTTGTCCTCCTCATCACTGCTGGTACCGCCACCACCACAGGAAAAAAGCCATAATGCGATAAACAGCACCGATAATAAAGAAATGATGTAAAGATATTTTTTCATTATTCCCTCCTATGATGTTTGTCTACTCCAGAAAAAGTGTTAATTTGATCTAAGTTATCAATCTTCCAAACAATTCGCCGCAAATTTCCTC
>JAFGGA010000086.1 GCA_016930835.1 Deltaproteobacteria bacterium | reverse complement strand
TCACCTTTGACGAACTCGTAAAAAGTCGTCACCCCGGTCCCGTATCAAGTACTGGATAGACTGCGGCCGGGGGCCAGAGCCCATGTAACTACCTGAAAAGGCGGGATTCCGGCCTTCGACTGTCTGCGTGCGGACACGCACAGGCAAGCCGGAATGACAAAAACGCGTATTTTTCGGCTTTTTACGAGACCATCACCTTTGGTTTTTGCACGGTCATTCCGCGACTTGATCACGGAATCCAATCGTTTGGATTTAGAAAAACCCAAATTGTTACGATTTTTTTTAAAAGGTGATGATAATCTCGGAGCAGATCTCAAAATAACTCGGCGTCTCAGGATTGTTTCAAATAATTCGACTAGAGATAAAAATACCAAGTCGAATAAACACGTTTCATGAAAACACTCGAAATTATTAGGGTATTGAGGTAATGGCGTTTGATTACATCCCACCACTCCAATGCCCCATTACTCCAAATTCAAATGCGCTGTGCATTGATTTGAGCAATACGATAGGTCTTTTAAGAATATTGCCTTTTTATCTTGGATAAAAACGTTGGCGGCTATTATTTTTTCGATGCCGCTAATTCCTCAAGGGCTGTTTTGAATTCTGAAATCTCCACACCGTTATTGGTTGCATAATCGCGTAGTGCTTCGCCGGGTTTGCCCATGGGCATACCGAATATCTTTTCTATTTCTTCCTTTGTAATGCCGACATCGAGGAGTTCCTGAAAAGTGGTCCTGCCCTTAATCGTAAATGCTTCCGTTGTTTCATGTTCGCTGATAGCCTGTGCCTCTCCTTCAGCTTCGGAGGATTTTAAATCCGAGAGGTTGATGGTCCTGTCTTTGAGTATGAGTTTTTGTTCTTCGGTTAGATCCACCTTGGATGCCAGGATTGAAACGGCCGATCCGGGAATCAGGGTTTCATCCTCCGGGAGAAATGGAAGTCCTTTATATAAGGCAACAAAAAGCCTAATGGAGTCGGTTCCTAATTCCCCTTGCTCCAACGCTCCGTAGGTCTCCTCAACATCCTTCGCCTTAATGATGTCGGGATCAGGGGCATCCGCAAAACCAAAGGCGTCGGCCAAATCTTCCACCGGAACGTCAAATGCCTTATCGATATCTGCGAACGTATATGACCCGCGGATGTCACTCGGATCATACTCCCCTTCAAATTCACCGGATAGATATCTTGCCGGCTCTTTCTCCAATTCCGTACTCCAGAGGTTGAGTAACATCGTTCCTGCAATACCAATCACAAAAAACGCAAGTACAATGGGGGCGATATGTTTTGATTTGATCTTCATTTGGCCACCTCCATCCGACCTGTCATAAGTTCCACCGTATCCTTCACAGGACAAGCATGCTCCGACGTACACTGCATGCAAGTAATACATTGATGATCTCTCACCGTACCTCCGGTATCCACATGGATGTTCATAGGGCAGTTTCTGGTACAAGCACCGCATTCAATGCAAGTCTCTTTATTTCTCTTAATGGCGAAGATTCTAAATAGATTAAAAATTCCGAGAACAGCGCCCAATGGACAACCGTATTTGCAAAAGGCGCGCTCCACAAAGAGACTCAAAGCAATGACAACCAACAGAATAATGACACCAATGAGAATGACTTCACCAGTCCAAAAATTAAATAGAGTAAAATAAGGATCATAGTCGGCAAAAATGATCTTTCCGGTAATGGCCGTTGTATAGGCAACCCAGATCAGCACGACATATCTGAGATACCTTAACCATCTGTCTAAACCATACGGGACAAAATGATTATAGCGTTTTCTGAAGATCCTTTTCCCTATTTTCCCCACCCATTCCTGGAACGTGCCAAAGGGGCATACCCAACCGCAAAATATCGGCCCAAAACCTAGGGTTAAAGCAAATGTAATCCACATGAGTATCCAGGAAGATTCATGGATCTTTTTGATAAATCGGCCGGAAACAAAGTATTCATATATTGTTACGACCCCACCGAACGGGCAGAGAGCATGCAAGGATGCCGAGGAAATGAGGGGGATCACACTTTTACCCTGCTCAGCCAAAGTGTGGTTAATGGATATCAGGGCAATAAGCGCAAAGAAGAATATCTGCACATACAGTCGGGTATTACTCGATTTCTTTTTATCCATGATTCCTCCTTAAACTACTGTCTATTCGGAAATACATAATTATCCAATGGGCCATTCAGCAGTCAGCTATCCGTTAATGAATTGCATAAAAAACTTTGTCTGATAGTTGAAAGCTGATGGCCTATAGCGTGCCCGTCCCCACGATTGCCTGCTACGGAGGATGGAAATCCAATAATTTGAGCTTATCGATGAACATGAATTAATATCGACTCAAACCGTTTTGAAAAGCACGAAGGTGATTTTCAGATGCATTTTTAAGCATCTGAAAAGCAGATCTTACATCATCCGCTAAATTTTTGGATAAGAATTTTTCATACATGGCAATATTATCGATTTCAGCCTGAACACCTGCTTCAAAGGCCTGCCTTAGATCTTTCGGAACGAGTACATGGTCCCCGCCCTTGTCTTCAGGCAGTTTGAATCCATATTTCTCAAATAAAGGCTTAAGCATGGCAATATGAGTCTCTTCCGCCTTGATGATGTTTGAAAAGGGTCGTATGGAACCATATTGATTGATGATATACTCATATTCTGCATGAGCTAAGTATTCGTCCTGGATCGCATAAACAAGCATCTGCTCCAAGGTTGGATCATCTGATTGTTCCGCCCCTTTTGCCCCGTAAAGCTCCACTGCATAGACATTATAGCATAGGGCCAACATTCCAAATAGCAATAAAATGACAGTAAATTTCTTTTTCATTTTTCACATCTCCTTTGATTGATTATTTTTTAGATATTGTGAGAACGTTCTCTTTTATTATACAAAGAGCAAATGGTGTGCCGGAGACGAAACAATGCTTTAACTGATTAATATAAGGCGATTTTTTTATTTCTTTGATAATGAGGTTACTGAAAGGGAACACAAAGTGAGTAAAAAAGATTCATTCGAGACATTCAATCACAAAAAACTGGGTAATTATGTAACAACAATAATCAATATCTTTCTGGATTTCATATTCATGGTTAAAAAAACCTGGAGATTTCAGAAACCCGCTGTGATGCATTGATCATGATTTTTTCAAACAGTTCCTTTACCGTCAAGATATCCGAGATCATACCCGAGATCTGCCCCATCATAACAGATCCATTCTCCACGTCACCTTCCTCGGCGGCTCGCCGAAGGCCACCGATCGAAACCGAATCAATCTCTTCCCGATCCTTTCCCGCCCTTTCCATTTCCAGGACCTTTTGAGAGAGGCTGTTTTTCAAGACTCGAAATTCAAGTCCCGTGCTCCGACCCGTTACAGTGGTATCCGTATCTCTCGCCCTTAAAACGGCTTCTTTATAGCGGGCATGAACGGTGCATTCACGAGTGGCCAGGATACGGGTCCCCATCTGGATACCTTCCGCTCCCAAGGCCAACGCGGCAAGAAAACCCTTTCCATCGCCGATACCACCCGCGGCAACAACCGGAAGCCTCGTCTTTTGAACGGCCTGTGGAACGAGCACCATGGTCGTCAATTCTTCAGGCCCCAGGTTTCCACCGGCCTCGGAACCCATGATGATCACTGCATCCACTTTAGCATCATTGCAGCGACTCACCATTTCCAGGGAAAAGGCTACATGAAATACCATGATACCGGCGTTATGCAATTTTTCCGTGTATATCGCTGGATCGCCTGTCGAGGTAACCACCACCGGTACCTTCTCGGCGATAGCCACCTCGACAGCCTCTTTGGACCCTGTAAGGCGAATCGGGATGTTTACGGCAAAAGGATTGGTGGTTGCTTGTTTGATCTGTCGGATTTCATCCACAATTTCATCTGGTTTGAGGATAGCCGAAGCAATGGTTCCCAGTCCTCCCGCATTGGAGACAGCCGCGGCTATTTCCCATCCCGTAATCCAGGCCATGGCCCCTTGAAAAAAGGGGTATCGGATACCCAAGCATTTGGTGATACGCGTTTGAATGGTGTGCACCATCTCCATAAATATGTTTCCTTATGTTTTATATCCCAAGAACCATTAAGGGGCATCATTAGGATTTAAATTTATCCAAGGCAACTTTCATAATATCGCTGCCAAAAAAAGCATACCCAATAATAAAATAATAGATGCAGATCCCATTTCAATGGTCCTTCCCAGGAATTTAGCTATTCCGGGCCGACGCTCCATTGCCCCCAGAGCCAAATTTTTCCCGGTTACTCCGACCACACCCACCACCGAGATGGTCATGGCCATACCAATCATAATAAAAAAAGCCAAAATCAATCCTAACCCTATTTGGTTCAAGGACACACAAAAAAGCATGACCAGGATTATGCCTGGACACGGGATCATGCCTACTGCAGCAGCTATTGTGAGTGGGTGCTTTAACGGGGTGCTGGGGAATGGTCTTCCCAACGTGTCATTATCGTTTGGTCTTTGACGAAGGGAAAGTATGTTTTTAAAAAGCAATAGGGCTCCCACTAGCATGATCAGGCTGTAGCTAATAATCTGGGTCACTCGAGTCACACTTTGAAGGGAACTCATAATGGCCTTATTCAAGATAAAATGAACCGTCATTACCAATACAACCCCCGAGAGGCCGTGAAAAAATGCCACCAAATTACCTAGTAAGATACCTTGCCGAATTTTTTTCCCGGTCGTTAACAAATAGGAAGTGGTCACGACCTTGCCATGTCCCGGTCCGGCGGAATGAAGAACACCGTATATAAAGGCCAAAATGATTAAAATGAACAATGGTCGTAGGCTCCCAGTTTCTCTTGCCTCTCTGACCAACCTAGCCATCTCCTGGTTCAGCTGCTGTTGCCAATGGGCGATCTTATCTAAAAAAGAAAAACGAAACATCTTCGTTGTTGATATCTGTTTGGGCTGATCTTTTGCCATGAAAGGATTTTGGGCTGCAGCAGGCAACAGACCCCCGGAAAACAAAATTATTAGAACGATAAAGACGAATGACTTATTCATGTTTTTTCTTGAATTGTAATATAATTTCTACAGGATGAATCTGATCAGAGTAGTAAGATTTTTTCTTATTCACGGCAATACGATAACTGGATTCAAATCCTTTTTCATTTTCATAAATGATGGGTTGTTTCTTGTCCAAGGTTATATTGGAATAATAAGTGGGATCATACTGAGATATGTTAACCTCTCTGATCATGGAATCCCCGCTGACGGAGCAGGGGATGAAAAACATATAAATCAGTTGATCATCGATTAAAGCCGCCGAGAAGCTTTGAACTTGTTGTATTTTGAACGGTTGGCCATCAATTTTGATGAACGTAAAATAATCAAATTTATGCAGATTATCAAAGGCTTCTGCCTGTATGGTCGTTATTTCGGCATGCTCAAACTGGTTATTGTTGTTTTGATCATAATCCATAACGATTACATTGGTGAAAAACTCATCAAAGATCCATTTGGCCTTTATTCCCACAAGACCTTGATCGTCAAATACTATGGTTATGCTGTTTTGTATAAAAACATGGGGATGGGCGAGACAAAACGGTGTTGACCAGAGAAGTAGTATAACAATGAAGATTGAATACAAAGATATTTTATTGTTCATATTTCTCATAAACGAAAAAGCCAGTTGGACGGGAATAAACGGAATTCCATTTTCAGTCATGAATGAATATCAATTATGATCCAAATGATTTCCCACAGCAGCTCCCTGGACCGGCATATCCGGCAATTGCAGGTGATGCACCACAACAAGCCGTGTCACCAGGTCCTGGAATCTGTTGACCGCTGGAATCGGAAAAAGATGAATGGGCCGAGGTCATTCTGTCCAGATAAGGTATATACCACACAATCCACGCCACAATGGCTCATCTAAAAGGGTCACAAAAATTACCGATATAGTTCCGCAATTGCGATAAAAACTCATAAATCGGCATGTCTAAAATCCTCTCGTTTTCATATCTCTATTGATGCTTGTTTTGGCCCATAATGATATGAATTTTATTTACTTTGGGTATTGGGAAAAAACAAGAAAAATCTAAATCCCTTGAGATTCCCTGATTTATAGGATTCGATAATAACTGATTTGAATAGAAACACGACTTATGGCTTTCTTAAAAAAATTCAATACTTCTCAATAAGTTCCGGTCAGGATTTTCGCTAATATCGGGTCGCCGGGGACATGGGGATCTCTTTTCCATCTCACCACCCAAAAACGGAATTTCATTTATTTTAGGCATCGATGACTTAACCTCTTGAGAAGTGGAAGGGATTGTTTTTTTATTTCCATTCGAAGTGACTAATGAACATGGACCCGAAAAGTGAGATATAATGTTGAAACAGCCAGCGCATACAAAAGGCAAGCGATTATCATCACAAAATGAAAGCCCATGGTTACGGCCAAAGATTTACCCAGGACAGCACCGATAACCGATGAACATCCATTGACCCCCCACGCCCAAGGGATTAAGCCGGGCTGCTTATGGGCCAATACGCGAAGACCGGAAGGGAAAAACCATCCTAAAAAATATGATGGTATGAGGATGAACAGCATCGTTATCGTAAGTCTTCCCGGAAAAGGGAACCCAAGAACCCAGTGAAAAACCCTACTCCCCATCATGATATAAATCAGAACCCAACAAAGAACAACCATCATCGGGATCCAAAGAAATCTAATGTGAATAAGGGGAAAACGCTTCACACTCAGACTTCCAAACCCTGCAAAAATCAAAACGGCGGCCAGCACAACCCCAGCGGCATAAACGGGATGTGAAAGGAGGAGGGTATACTGAGGGATAAAGACCATCTCGAAGAACATGAAACCGATACCGATGGAAGCAAAATAGATCAACGGCCCCATGACTTCCAAAAACCGTGAGGGTTTTAATATAAGGCCGCATCGCCCCTGTATCCATCTGAATATAATAAGGGGCGCTAGGATAAGCAGGATCGCGGCCAAGACAGCCTGGCCAAGCGTTGCCAGGATAAAGACATATCCCATACCCACGAGAAGCAACCCTTCTCTCTTTAAGTGCTGAAAAAGCGCCAGGGCCTTTTTCCATCGAAAAAAATGAGAAAAGTAGGGTCGATCATCGGTAACGACCGAGACATCAAATGGATAATGATTAATAAAACTCTCAGCATCCTTACCACATATGGCATCGGCCCCGTTATAATAATAAGGGATATCTTGAATGTCATATTGATTGGCCTCTTCAGGCTTCATTCCTTTATAATAAGCCAGGTCAAAACCCCTGAGCGCACAAAAGTCCCTGGTCCTTGCAACCTCCTCTGATTGAAAAGCCAATGGGGATATGAGGATGGTGAAGGTCTTCCAGCTTCGGATAAAAAGGATATGCTTACCAGGGTCAGAAAGATCCATTCGTTGAAGCGCTTCTAATCCGACGGTTAATGTGCGTAATGAATCACGAGGAGGGAACTTGATCCAGCGTGTAACAGCCAGCAACCCAGATTCAGAGAGGTGAGACAGATATTCTCCAAATGCCTCAACAGTATAAAGATAATCTTCCGATGCGGAATGGAGTCCTCCGGCGGAATTGACAAAGGAATCGATAAGGGAAAATTGAATAAGATCAAATTTTTCTTCCGTGTCATAAAGGAATTGGCGGGCCTCCTGAACCTTTAATATGATTTCCGGTCGCGCATAAAGATGCCCGGAGAAAACGGCGAAAGGTCCCAAAAGAAGGTCGGCTATTTGTTGGTTAGCTTCTATGCAAGTGATCTTAGAAACATGATGAAATAACCCCAAGAGAATATCCGCTCCTCCGCCCGAACCCACTACCAAAACATTAGTAAGGTTTCGAATATGATAAGGAAGGGCCATGGATGTATAATCAAGGTGTCTTAATTCATCCAGGTTTCCGCTAAAAGAAGTAATGGGACTTAAGCCATCGGCATCAATAAAGATGCCTTTTTGCTCAGGAATCTTGGCTTCCTGGTCATCCAGCTCGAGCCCGAAATTTAGGCTCAAACCGGGCACATGGCGTATCTGGGCGCTACCCACCACATCAATAATCCCCATGGGGCCTTTTCTTGTCGCTTCAATTCGGGCGTCTGGAAGGGACAACGCCATGGGTAGGGCCTTGGCCTCGTGGATCTTTGGCACAGGGGGCAACTTAACATAAACGATTGTAAGGATAAGTCCCGCGATGAAAAGCGTCCCCAATCCAATAACGGGGCGATGTATTCGTCGGCAGTATCCGACTGCGCCTAGGAGAACGATATAACCTAAGAATGGTAAGAGGCGCCAGGGAGGTCCCGTAAATAACGCTGGTATAACCATCAGGGCTCCACACCCCGCCCCCAAGAGATCAATGGCATACATTTGATGCACACTTTTCACTGTGCCGGTCAGGATAATGCCGATGATCCCGCCAGCTAAAAAAAAGGGAATCGCCATTAATGTATAAGTGGTCAACATATGCACCCATTGGATCGGTTGCCAAAGAAGTTCCAGCGGGTCCAACGGAATACGTTGAGAAAGACTGTAAAAAAATGAGAATGACACAGCTAGGACTGCAGAGAGAGAAATCAACCAACCGTTTAAATCAAACCTAATTCTGTCATAAACGAGGAATAATATAGAGCCGGATGCACCAAATCCTAGAAGAGCCATGCTAATGACCATATATGCAAAATGACTCCATAGGCCTATGGAGAGAAGACGCATAAGTATGATCTCATAGGCAAGTACTGTTATGGACGTGGCGGCAATGAGCATGGCGGATGCAGCACAGGAAGAATGAATATGTTTATCTTCGAAAATCTTGGTGCCCATCATCTTTCCGCATCATCTTAATGCCCTTGTAAGTGGGACAAATCGAACCGGCAACATTTTCCGCATCCGGATATCACCGTTTGAGGTCTTTTCCACCATGGTCAGATATTGTACACTATATTGAGCCCCTACCGGGATACACATCTTACCACCCGGTGTGAGTTGTTTGAGCAAAGGTGGCGGGACAAGCGTGGAAGCGCATGTGACGATGATTCGATCAAAGGGTGCATATTCCTCCCACCCATAATAACCATCAGCGACCTTGATATGAATATTCGAATAATGAAGTCGCTTTACCCGCTCTTGGGCCTGCTCGCCGAGGGCCTCTACGATTTCAATGCTATATACCTCTTTAACCAAAATGGAGAGGACAGCGGCCTGATAACCGGATCCGGTTCCCACTTCCAAAACCTTGTGACTTGGCTTGACCTCCAATATCTCGGTCATGAGGGCAACGATATAGGGCTGAGAGATGGTTTGACCGTATCCGATGGGAAGGGGATAATCCCCATATGCCCTGGAGATATTATGGGGCTGGACAAAGAGATGTCGGGGTACGGTCAACATGGCAGAGAGGACTTTTTGGTCTTTAACGGGGTCGCGGTAATCAGGAGGCTGGGATATCTGTTCTTTTACCATAGCCCGACGGAGGCTAAAAAACTTGCTCTCATCCGGCTCGGCTGCTTGGGCTGTATACGATGGAATATTATTGGAAGCGAAGGCAAAAGCCACGAGAAAGCACGAAACAAAGACAATAATGCTCTTTCTCATATTGTTCCCCACTGATGATCGAAATAATTTCATCAAAAAATCATCTCCCGGTCACAATTCATTCCACTCATATTTAAGGCCAATCCAAACGAACGGCCCATATAAATTTAAATATAACACAAATCACTCTCCCCTAAAAGAGTCATCCGCTGATGTAAGGGGCATGTCGTGTCAATGATTTGACAAAGCATAAAACTGGCCCATTAGGCGCCCTTAGGTCAAATAACAAGAATCATCTTACTACTACGGTTGGCATGTATCTTTCTGAAAGAAAAGTCTCAATACAAATCCCGCCTAGGAATGATACCCGACGTCGGATGAGGCATCAATATTGCAAAAAATATTGGTGGATCAAATGAAGCCTTACAACATTATCTGCAAATAGTATAAGGCTCCAAATCATTTAAGGTGTGAAAAATAATGATTGAATAGTTTATGAAAGGGAAAAGATTATGACTGGAGACCCCAACAACCGACCCATCGACATGAATGAACTCAGTGAAATAATGGATCATGATGATGAATTGGCAAAGGAATGTTTTAATGATTTCCTTCAAACATCTTCCGAGTTGCTTGCCAAGATAAAGGCCGCCATTGATGCCAAGGATGCAGATGGGCTTGATCAGATTGCCCATAGGTTTAAAGGCACGCTGAAATATTTGGCTGCCACTTCGGCCGCGGAAAAGGCTTATGAACTTGAATTAATGGGCAAGCGAAACGAGTTGAATAAGGCCGATGAAACCTATAGTGCTCTGTTTGAGGAGTGTTCAAGTGTCAAGGCATTTATGAAAAAATATTGTGAGCAGGGCATGGATTTTAGAGCTTAAAAGAGAATGCTTTTCAAACCATTTACAAGGCAAAAAAATAATTACACTTTATACGGTGCTGTTTTTGGGATGTTATTTCCATTATCAGCAACGATCCTGCAGTGTGAACATTTATTTCAGGCCATTAGCGGATCGGTTATCCTGCAGGTTCAGATGAATAACCCCCTTCTCTGGATTATCGATTCCGCTCCCTTGTGGCTCGGATTATTCGCACGATTGGCCGGCGCAAAGCAAGACGGTGTGGATATGATCATGCAGTCATTAGAGGCTCAAATAGCCGCAAGAACATCAACCCTAAATAAGATCAATGATGAGCTTTTAGAGGAAACCCGGGAACGTCGGTATGCGGAAGAAACACTGCGAAAGGCAAAAAAGGAATTGGAAGAAGTCAATCCGGAGCTCGAACGCGCCATAGAGCGGGCGAATCAAATTGTCGTCCAAGCGGAGACCGCTAACCTCGCAAAAAGTGAATTTGTCGCAAACATGAGCCACGAGATCCGGACGCCATTAAATGCCATTATTGGTATGACGGAGCTGATACTCCAAACGAATCTGACACGCGAGCAACAAGAATATTGTGAAGCCATAAAATTATCCTCCGATTCCTTATTGCATCTGGTCAATGACATTTTGGATCTTTCAAAAATAGAGGCATCAAAACTTGATCTGCACCATGTCGAATTCGATCTCAGAAAACTCGTTGAAGAGATTATTGATTTCATGCTCATTAAGGCTCAAGAAAAGGATTTGGATCTATTGTGTCTAATAGATCCAAAAATCCCCTCTCACCTTAGGGGGGATCCCGCCAGATTACGCCAGATACTGGTAAATCTCTTGGGTAACGCCATAAAGTTTACTGAGCGAGGCGAAGTTTCGGTCAGGATTTTTTTACGCAATGAAACCAATGCCCTCACCACCTTACGATTCGAGGTGACTGATACAGGGGTTGGTATTCCATCCAATAAAATCGATGGTCTTTTCCAAGCATTTTCACAAGTTGATTGCTCCATGACGCGTAAATACAACGGATCCGGTTTGGGGCTGGCCATTTCAAAAAAATTGGCGGAACTCATGGGGGGCGGCATCGGTGTGGAAAGTGAGGAAGGAAAGGGCTCAACCTTTTGGTTTTCATTGCCTCTAAAAAAGCAAGATAATTTACGAGATAAAGCGTATCTATTGCCTGATGATTTCTTGGGGCAAAAAATACTGATTATTGATGATAATGATTCTAGGCGTCTTATTCTCAAAAAATATGCTACTTCGTTCGGTTTATGGATTGACGAAGCCATGACTTGTGAAGAGGGTCTTAAAAAAATGCGTAATGCATTCTTGGATGGAGAACCCTTTGCGGTGGTCATCTTAGATATGGAGTTTGATCATCATGAAGGAGAATTTTTTGTGCGTAGGATACACACGGATAAACAACTGGTTCAGACGATTTTGATAATTCAGACCCCTCAAGGTATGAAAGGGGATCCGGACCGTTTAAAAAACCTCGGAGTCAAGCATATCATCACAAAGCCGGTAAAGTACCGGGTTTTATTCCAGACCATCCTTTCGGCATTCGACCAATTGCCTTCAAATCATGTCCTCCAACAAGAGAATAAAACATGGAGTGAAGAGGAAGGCATCGGCAGACCGTTGCGAATCTTACTGGCGGAAGATAATCACATGAATCAAAAAGTCGCCTTGAGTATGTTACAGAAGATGGGACATAAGGTCGTTGTTGCCAATGACGGCAAGGAGGCGCTTGAGTTCTTTAAGGGGGCCTCAAATGCGCCGAATCTTCTAAGAGAGCCATATTCCGATGCCGAAGGATCAGATCCCACAAAAAACGCCCTATTTGATCTCATCTTCATGGATGGCAATATGCCGATTATGGATGGTCTTAAAGCCACGAGAGAAATTCGCAAAATTGAAGGCCAAATGGGGATTGCTCGTACGCCTATTATTGCTTTGACAGCCCAAGCCATGAAAGGGGACAGGATAAAATTTTTAAAAGCAGGCATGGATGATTATATCCCCAAGCCCGTTAAAAGAAAGTCCCTTGCCACGGCTATTGTGAAGAATGTTAAACCGGTTGAATACCCATAATAAAAAGGATATTTATTGTTTACATCTCCGTGATTCAATTATATAAACTACAGGATCTCTGCTGAATCTCATAAGGAGTATAATTTTTGGACAATTTTCTGATTTGGATAGATTTGGAGATGACCGGCCTTGACCCGGACAAACAGGTCATCATCGAGATCGCGACCATTGTTACGGACAATGAATTGGTGATCATAGCGGAAGGCCCAAACATCACCATTCATTATCCCGAAGAAATCCTCCAATCTATGGAGGAATGGAGTATGCAACATCATACAACATCAGGGTTATTGGATCGTGTCAGGACATCTTCTTATAGCTGTGAAAGGGCTGAACAGGAAACACTGGCATTTCTTTCTCAATATTGTCGTAAAGGCATCGCCCCTTTGTGCGGAAATTCCATTTGGCAGGATCGTCGGTTCTTAATCAAATATATGCCTCATCTTGAGGCATTTTTTCATTATCGAAATATCGATATCAGCTCCATCAAAGAGTTGATGAAGCGATGGTATCCCGACATTCCTTTATTTAAAAAAAATAAAACCCACCTTGCTTTGGATGATATTTTGGAATCCATCAATGAATTAAAATATTACCGTCATAAAATTTTCACTTAACTTCAAGAATCCATTCGATGTAATGCTTCATCAAAACTTTTCGCGACGAGATGTTCAAATTCTTTTCCTACAAACTGCCGGTTACTTAAGAGATACCATTTAATCCCATCCCAATAATCATTTAATTCATTGACATCGGAGATTTGATCGATCAAACCATGAATCTCCATGAGCTTTTCCCTTTTTAAATTGTCTTTTCTCAATTCAAAAAGGTCATTCAATCGATGTTTTTGATCTTCAGAAAAACCTAATTCCAGCGCACGATCCATCAAATCATTATATACATGATCCACTTCCCCAAAGTCCTTGAGGAGTTCCATTTGTTTTTTAGCCTGTTCTAAAATCATATCTATGATCTCCCTTGATCGTCTTTCAAATACCAACTCCAGCTCCAACTCATAATCATCCGTATGAAAGGGGTTGTTCCTCAAAGATTGTAGGCTAGAGTGATAATAATTTTTGAGTTGATCGATATCCGTAATATTTTCCATATGAGAAATTTTTTGGGGTATATTAATCTTGTCAATAAAATCGATGACAAGTCTTCTACGGGATTCATCTTTTTGTAACACCAGACCGGTCTTGGTCTTAAAAAGCTGATTCAATGAAGATTTGTTCCTCCAGATCGATTCGATGGATATTTGATTGAGAGCGTCATTAACGGCCTCGTATCGTTTTCCAATTTTTTCCACCAACTGTAAAAAATCCAAGCAAATCATTTCCTGGTTATCTTTCAATCTTTTGGAACCTAAAAGAGCGATCAACAAGAGTTTAATCATGTTTTCATAATTTAAAAAGATATTGACATTCTCAAAGCCAAAGATGCGGACCTTATCTTCTATCAATAGGTCAAACATGAATTGACTGATTGGTTCCGGCAAACGACGAATGACATTATATATACGAAATGCCTCATAGATCTCTTTTTCAAATGTGGTATATCCAATGCCGTAATATTTCTTTTTCTTATAGATAAACGGGATTGGGACTTTCACAATAAGGTTAACAAGATCTAAAAAATCAACATATCGAATTCCTTTTAACCGAAATATTCTAACAATGGCTAGAACCTTTTTACCTCCCCGGATATATTGCGCATCCGGCAGTATATCTTTTTGGTGGGACTCCAAATATTCGGCCGGTCGTAGCCCTTCTGGAAGACCCTTTTGTTGGTATTCCTCAAGGGCATAAAATTGGTGGCCCTTTTCAATATAAAAGTCATCATAATATGCCTTGAAGGACGTCTTTCCATCCATAATCCTGTGACAGAGTGTCCTAATCTGAAAAAGCCTGTTCGCCAGGTCTTCATAAACCAAATCTTCCCCCATAGCGGCGAACATAACAAAGGAACTTACAAAGAAGGCATCAAAGAGTAGCTTGTCACCGGTATCGATTATCTCTTGCAAGGATTGAATCGTAAATTCCCCCCTTGCGATGTGATGAATCCGATCATGGTGTTTGACTAAAAATATTAGATATCCTCTGACTTCGTCACTCATTTGATATTTTTGGGGGATCTTTTCTTTTTCCAGGAATATGGCGCCGGCCTGCGCCTGATCGGTTGGATTGATATGAGTCATGTACTTCCTTCTAAAGGCAGGGGTAAGTCCCAAATCCTGAAAAATAAATGATTTGACCATGGCTTCAAACACAGGCGTTTTCGTGCGAATTTGGTCGATGATGTTTTCCAGCGCATCTAATTGTGTTTCATTGAGCCCCACAATGTCTGCAACCATGGGCCCGAATTCCCTTTGGGCCAATTTATGCAACATTTTGACATCCTGGAAGGCTTTTCGATCCTTATTGATTAATGCTTGAATCTTACGCAAACTAGTAAGGATATGTTCAATGATGGGAGATCTTAAATAGATCTTCCCGGTCAATTTCAGATCACGAAGTGCCATGAATTCGGGGAGGACAAAGAGCAAAATAGTCGGTGCGTGTTGACATAGGAGATTTAGATCATCATAGATATGTTCCGGAACGAAAATCACCTCGCGAATGTTTGTCTTCAGGTAATGTCTGAGACTGATAGCCTTTTTAAACCATTTTACCGGCCTTGAGGGAACTCCAAAGTGAGCGCTCTTCCCAGATTTAAACCGAATATGCCCTTTATGAAAATCCTCAAGATCGGCGAACCGTCTTTCCATGATCCGGAGATTTTCAATAGGTATTTCGGACACCTTGAATCCTCTTGCACGTCTCCCCAGTGTATCTAACTGATCAATATTTTCGTCCATATCAATATAGCTGACATCAACACTCTGGATTTCTTTGTTAAATGTTAATCGAAAGCCGGTATTGGCAATAAAAGCGGAATTACTTTCGTACAATTGTTTACTCAATTCTTTTAGGATGTTGAGATTAAGGTGTTCTGTATTGATGAATCGCGCCTCCGACTCCACCTTATTCACATGGCTGTCAAATTCTTTATATTTTATGTCGGTTAATATCGGATTGAAATTAATGATTTCACCTTGACATACATTTACAGTAATCCAAAGAAGGATAAAGACGAGCCGACCATCCATCCTTTCAAAAAGATGCCCTGTCCCATGAAACTCCATATTCAGGAATTTTCGATAAAATATGGGCAGCTCTAGTGGGTCGTCTTTTAAAAATCGATTTTCAAATTCCCCTATGACGGCTATAAGCTGAATAATATCTTCGATCTGGGCAAGTTTTTCGTGATCATAATCGGCAAGTGACTCTTTTTCTTTTTCCCCTTTTTTGGGAAGTTCCATCCAATTATCAATGAATTCAAATTGATCCTTCATCATGAGAATCTTACGGATAATTTTATTGTGAACGCCACCCATTTGTGCGATCTTTTCATCAAGAAACCAATCCCAATCCAGATCCCGACTGGTTACGATCTTGACCATTGTGTCAAATAAATCAAAAAGCTCCTGCAATTGGTTTTGATGCATACCCATTTGTTTGGAGGCCATGGTTTCGGCTAAGCTCATTAATCGACAGTAACGAAGAAACCCGATAGCCTCATAAATTTCATAAGATCGTGCCAAATCTGAGACGGGTTTTAATGTTTTCTCATTCATTTTACCCGAAAGAATCCTTCCCAAGGTCGTATGACCGACTATAATGAGGAGGATCTCTTTAAGTTCTCCATAACTGAATCCGAAAAACGGAAGGATCTCCAAATTTTCTATGAGTCGCGTTACGGGTCCTTCTATATGATCAGGATTCAGGTATGCTTGAACCATTTCAATTCGATTGATTTTAGATATTAGTTTTAGGACATCGTTCAGGGCTTCATAGCGCCTTCGTTTATTCACGAGGGGTTCTCGAATCCGTTCCATAAAGACTTCGGAAAGGCTCGTATCGTGGTCATCCCGTATATTCTTCAAGATGTTCAGGATTCGGAGAACATAGTCGCAAGAATTTTTATAATCAGCCAAAAGCGGCAAAGGACAACCGGCTAACTGGGATTCCATGACATCGTTAATAAAATCAGGGAGCCTGATCTGACAAGGTTTCTTTTGGGCCATATAGATAAACATATAATCAGGAGAGTAATCCTTTACGGAAAATCTTCTTTTCCACTCAGCCTTTACGGTATCGGGAATGAGGGGTTTGTGAAAGATTTCATCAAAATAGATAGAAAAAAGTTTAGGCCAGATTTTGTTTTGGTCATATGTGAATTCATCGTTCAATGGATAATTTAAGTAGGGTAGTGCATCAATTTCCTTTATACCCATTGCTTCGAGTGTGAGATCCCCTAATAATTCATTAATCACTTCTTGTTCCACATAAACACCACTTAGATATTTTTGAAAATCATAACAATTGATCCTTAAGGAACTCCCTGTAATCTGGTATCGCTTCCGTGTTTTAAAAATATGGCTAAACAGAAGAAAATCCTTTTGTTCCTTGATCGTTTTAAAGGTTACCTTCGCCGTTTGGTTTGTTTTCAGCGGTTGGGCATTTGCTATGATAAAGACTTCTCCATCCGGTTTTAATACTTTATAGACCTTACCCAATATATACGAAGCATAGATCTCAAATTGCTTCTTGGAAAGCATATCTCCTTGTTGATGGATAAAGGTCCCCATGGCGATAATACGATAGATGTCTCTGGCAATAATAATCAAATCCAACGCTGTTTTAATGGATTGGAACTTTGCGAGAGAATCAATAATAATGAATTCATGTTCCTTAAAGCGGATAGAAAGATCGTTGATGATAGGATCACCTGAATACGTGATCAATCCGATCTTTTGGTCTTCTTTCATGTATTTTTTACGGTGAAAGTGGATGATCTTGCTGATTTCATTTGCCTTATTCCGAATATTGGTGATGGTCGTCGATACAAGATGAAACGGTATGAGATAGAACGGTTTCCCTTGACTGGAAAATCGGATCAAAAGGCCGATCTTTTTATATATCCCATTTATTTCCTGGTAATTCCTTTTAATTTGATCAGGGTTATCAAATTGGATCGACTGGAGGGTCTCGATGTCTTTCCGGTCCAGGTGATCATAGATCTCAAAAAAACCGAAGCCGTAGGCGTTCCCGCCAAAACGACTGGGTAATTGAGGAGGGTGCTTTTGTGCGGCATAGGTGCCGGGCGGGATATCCGATGGATCTATACCTAGATCATCAAATTCATTCGGTTCAATAATACCAAAAGGATCTTCTTTTCGAAAGGCTTCTTTGGGTGGAGCGTCGGCGGCAATCATTGATAAACTCGATTTATAGCCATCGCTTACGACGTTTGTAGGCCTTCACATCTTTATAGGATTTAAGGGCTCCGGATGCTGCAGTCCCAAGATAAAATTCCTTTACATCCGGATTCTCACGTAACTCTTCGGCCTTGCTTTCCATGACGATCTTGCCGTTTTCCATAACATACCCGTAATGGGCAATCTGGAGAGCAATGTTTGCATTTTGTTCAACAACGACGAGTGTGGTTTTTTGTTCCTGATTAATCCTTCGAATAATCTGAAAAATTTCTTTAACCAGGAGTGGTGCGAGTCCCAGCGAGGGTTCATCCAGCAGCAGCAGTCTGGGGTGGGCCATTAAAGCCCTGCCGATAACAAGCATTTGAAGCTCACCGCCGCTGCAATATCCGGCCAAGGCTTTTTTACGAGCCTTCAGTGCAGGGAAATACCTATAAACCATTTCCAAATCTTTGTGGTATGGTTTACCCCAACGGGTAGCGGTTCCAACCTTAAGATTCTCTTCAACAGTGAGGTATTTAAATTCTTGCCGCCCTTCAAGAACCTGAATAATTCCCTTACGTGTGATCTCCTCCGGCGATGAATTCTGTACGGATTTACCGTCAAATTCGATGGAACCGTCCGTGACCTTCCCGTTTTCAGGTTTGAGCAAGCCTGATATGGCTTTCAGGGTTGTCGTTTTTCCCGCCCCATTGCTGCCGAGAAGAGAAACAATGTGTCCTTTTTGAACCGAGAGAGATACGCCTTTCAGGATTTGTATTACATCCGAATAAACCACACTGATATTATTGATGAGTAATAAAATATCGTTTTGCATGTCGATGTGGATGATGTTTAATATGTCTTTATGGTAATAAGTGTCATTACACTGCTGTCCAAAATAATTTGCTAAAGAATCCTGAGGGCCTTAAATAGCAAGGCTTTCAGAG